>JAICYC010000049.1 GCA_025934395.1 Solirubrobacteraceae bacterium
GAGCTGCCCGAGGCGTCGCGCACCGCCAAGGGCCGCGCCCTGGTCAACGTGCTCCCGCTGCGCGAGGGCGAGCGCATCCAGGCCGTGGTGTCCACGCGCGAGTTCGCAGAGACCCAGTTCCTCGTGTTCGCCACGCGCAACGGCACCGTCAAGAAGACCGAGCTGCAGGCCTACAACACCCCGATCAAAGCGGACGGGATCATCGCGATCAACATCCGCGACGACGACGAGCTGCTCGCCGTGCGCCCCGTGGATCCCGGCGACGAGATCATCATGGTCTCCCGCGCCGGGCTCGCCGTGCGGTTCGCCGAGTCCGACGTGCGCCCGATGGGCCGCGACACCACCGGCGTGCGCGGGATGGTCGTCGGCAAGACCGGGCAGGTGATCTCGATGGACGTCGCCCGCGACGACATGGACCTGCTCGTCGTCACCGAAAACGGGTACGGCAAGCGCTCGCAGGTGAGCCAGTACCGCAAGACCAACCGCGGCGCCAAAGGCGTCAAGACGATCGGCCTCACCGAGAAAAAGGGCGGCCTCGCGGGTGCGCTGGTCGTCCGCGAGCATCAGGAGCTCGTGTTCATCAGCGTCGGGGGCATGGTCCAGCGCACAGCCGCCGGCGGGATCTCACAGCAGGGCCGCTCCGCGACGGGCGTGCGCGTCATGAACCTCAAGGACGAAGACCTCGTCAGCGCCGTCGCGCTCGTGGTCGACACGGGCGAGGAGACCGGACTCGTGGCCGACACGGCCGAGGGGGCCGACACGCCCGCTGGCGACGAGGGCGCCGAGCCGGAGGCGCCAGCACAGGAGGTTTAGCCCCAGCCGTCCGGAACGGACGCCTGGTTGACACGAAGGCCCAACGTGTCCAGATTCGGGCCTGCTGATCAAGAACGCCAGCGGGGCGGTCCGAAACGGGGGTGTGCGCAAGGAATGCTCACACGTCGCGGCACGCATCGCCACCGTGATCGGCAGCACGATCCTCCTGCTCGTGCCGGGCAGCGCGCTGGCGCGCTCGCCCCGGGCCGAGCCCGCCTGCCATGCGCGTCACGGCCACTCGCACACCTGCCAGGCCGGCGCCCGCGGTCACCGCGTCCGCGGCCGTCACGCCCAACCGCGGGTACGCCACATCCGACCGCGGGTGCGCCACGCCCAGCCACGGGTGCGCCACGTCGAGCCGAAGGTGCGCCCGCAGCGTGTACCGGCCTCCCACCACCGTCCCCTGCGCTCCACGCCCGCCGAAGCGAGCGTCCCCGTCCAGTCGCCATCCGCGCAGATCGCAGCGGTGCTGTCCACGCAGTGCGCCAACACCGAAGTCACGCCCGAACCCGGCAACCTCGCGCTCGTCCGCAGCGCGGTGCTGTGCCTCGTCAACCGCGTGCGCGCCGAACACGGGGAGGCGCCGCTCGTCGCCAACGCCGATCTCGAACGGGCTGCCGAAGAACACAGCCAGGAACTGGTCGCCGACGACTACTTCGCCCACGTCTCCCCCTCCGGCGAGACGCCCGTCCAGCGGATCGAGGCGACCGGCTACGTACCCGGCCCGAGCTCCGGCTACGTGCTCGGCGAGAACCTCGCGTGGGGGACGCTCAACCTCGCCACGCCGCAGCAGATAGTGGAGGCCTGGATCGCCTCGCCCGGCCACCTCGCGAACATCCTCGAATCGCAGTACAAGGACACCGGGATCGGCGTCACCTCAGCCGTGCCGCCCTCGCTCGCAGACGGCGAGGCGGGCGCCACCTACGCCCAGGAGTTCGGCGTCATCCTCGGCTGAACCCCCCTGGCGGCCGTCGTCGGCGTTCGCTACTCTGGCTTCACCAGAGAAAGGAGGTGGTCCGTACGTTTAGTGACAGTTCTTGCGGGACCCTGGAGGTGACCGGCCGCTAGGTCGGATCGGCTGGACCGCTTGGCGGAATCCAACCCGGGACACCCCGAGACGACAGCCGGCTCTGGTCCCTCCGGCAACGCTCCGTCGCCTCGGTCATCCAGTCAGAGCAGCAACGCGAGGGGCGCCCATAGCGGCGCCCCTCGTCCTTTCTCGAGGCGCCTACGCCGCCTGCGGGAGGTACGCGAGCCACGCCGCCGGGATCGTCGGGCTCGCGACGTGGATGAAGATCTCCGCCCGCGGCGTGCGCGGCGCTCGGCGCGGGTGCATGCCCGCCTGGCGCGGCAGGCGATCGCCCTTGCGGCGGTTGCAGGGGGCGCACGAGGCCACGATGTTGTCCCAGCTTGAGGTGCCCCCCTTCGAGCGCGGGATCACGTGGTCGACGGTCAGGTTCGAGCGCGAGCCGCAGTACTGGCACGTCCAGCTGTCGCGCGCGAACACCGCGCGCCGCGTGATCTTGCGGCGGTGCGCATCGCGCGGGACGCGCACGTAGCTCACCAGGCGGATCACCACCGGTCGCGCGAACGTGGAGCTCTCGGAGTGCAGCGCCCATGTGCCGCGCTCGATCAGCTCCGCCTTCTCCTTCAGCAGCAGCACGACCGCGCGACGCACCGTGCAGACGTTGATCGGCTCGTACGTCGCGTTCAACACGAGCACCCGTCCACCAATCGCCGGGGCCGGCGATTCCCCAGGTCCGCGCCGCTGGTGCTCTCGTGCCGACGCGGACCCCACCTCCTCTGGTGGGACCGTGCTCTCCATGGTTCAGGGGCGGAGTGTAGCGGGCATCGCCGCCCGGTATGACCCCAGAACGCGGACCTCCTCGCACAGCGAGCGCATGGAATCGAGCGCCTCCGCAACGGCCTCGTCCTCGGCGCGGCCGACGAGGTCCGCGAAGAACATGTAGTTCCCCAGCCGGTCGCGCCGCGGGCGCGACTCGATCCGCGTCAGGTTCACCTTGCGGTCGCCGAGCTCGTTCAGGCACCGGACGAGCCACCCCGGGCTCCCCGCCCCGTCGCCCCAGAACACGATCGACGTCTTCCAGGGCCCCGCCTCGCGCGCGCCGAGCGGCGGCTCGCGATCCTCGCCCGCGCGGGCGAGCCAGACGAAGCGCGTTTCGTTGTCCTCGCGGTCCTGAACACCCTCGCGCAGCACCACGCCGCCGTAGATCCGAGCGGCGAGCAGAGTCCCGATCGCCGCGCGCTCGGGCTGATCGTCGGCCACCACGCTGCGCACCGCCTCGGCGGTCGAGGGCGCCGCGAGCACGGAGGCGTGCGCCAGCTCCCCCCGCAGGAACCGCACGCACTGCCCCGGAACCTGCGGGTGCGTGAGCACCACGCGCACCCGCGAGAGCTCCACGTCGCTCGATCCGATCAGCGAATGGCGCACGCCCAGCAGCTCCTCCGCCACGATCGCCAGGCCGCCGCCGTCGTCGGCGAGCAGGTCCAGCGTCGCGCTCACCGACCCGTCGAGCGAGTTCTCGATCGGTACGATCGCCCAGTGCACCTCGCCCGCGCGCAGGGCCTGCACCGTGTCGAAGATCGACCCCCGCGCGGCGGGCTCGACGGCGCCGGGGGCTGCGCCCGCGAGCAGCGCCTCCTCGGTGAACGTCCCCTCGGGCCCGAGGTAGGCCACGCGCTCGGGCGCGGCGGCTCCCTCAGGCGTCGGGCCCGCCACCACCATCACCCCGCGGCACGGTGGTCGCGAGCGCCTGGCGAACCGCCTCGGCCTCCTCCGGCGAGAGCTCGATTTCGCCCTTGCCCGCAACCACCTGCTTGCCGTAGACGCGCGCCTGGTCGCGGTGGTGGATGCACGAGAGCACGATCCCCGAGCGCTGCGCGTCCAGCAGGGCGATCGACATCGACTGCTGGCCGGAGAGCTCGTTGTAGGCGTCGTAGCGCACCAGCGCCCGGTGGGCGATCTGGGTGAGCATCGTGCGCTCGATGCCCGCGAGCCGCCCGTCGAGCCGAACCGCCGTCTCCTCCACGTACTCGTGCAGCGCTTCGAACGCCTCCTGGACGGCCACCACGTGGCTCACCACGTCCTGCTCGCCGCGCTCGCCGAGCACCACGCGCTGGGCGCGCCGCAGGCGCCGCATCGACACGGCGAGCAGTGCGCAGCATCCGAGAGCAACGAGGGCCATCGCGCCCGCGGCGACCGCGACCACGCCATCGGTGCCGGTCAGCGTGGCGAGCATCGCCACAAGTTACTGCGAGAAGATCGCCAGGAAGGTCGCCTTGTTGTTTTCCGCGTTCGTCTCGCCCGTCACCGGCTCCACGAACGCTTCCACCTTCGCCGCGACCCCCAGCGGGATGCCCGCGACGGGGATTTCCACGTTGACCTTCGTGCCGGGCTGGGTCGAGTTGACCACGTGCGAGGCCTTGAACTGTTTGCCGCCCGCGCTCACCGTCACGTCGACCTTGACGTTCGACTCCGGGTTGGTGCCCGTGTTTTCCGCGTTCACCGTGAACGTCGGGCTGCCGCCGCCGCTGATGTGGTTGATCGTCGGTTCGGGCGCGAGCGCGTTGCTGCCCACGCTGACCCCGAGCAGCGCGCTCCCGTGCGTCCCGGAGGAGACGCTGTTCTGCGAGCCCGCCTGCTGGCCCGTGAGGCGCGCGAGCACGGTGTTGGGGTCGAGCCAGCCGATGTTGGGCAGGAACCTGCTCGGCGAGGTGCCGAGTTCGTGGATCCCGTTCGCGGAGAGCGTCTGCTGGATCAGCGGCACCACCCGCTGCGAGTAGATCACGTCGGAGGCGAGGAAGATCTCCATGTCGCCGGCGATCGTCGTGGTCGCCTGCTTGTCCTGGCCGCCCAGCGCCGTCGGCACGAGCGTGGCGATCTTCGCGAGCCCTTCCACGCGCAGGTCCATCGCGAGCAGCAGCGCGCGCTGCGCGGCGACCAGGTCGCCCGGCACCTTCAGGCCGGCTGCTTTCGCGGCGATCCCTTTCGCGGTCTCGCGCAGGTTGTTGATCTGGATCTCCACGTCGATCGCCGACTTGCCCGGCGCTCCCGCGAGCGCCGAGAACAGCGGCTGGGCGACCTGGGTGTCCGATTCGCCCGCGAGCGCGCTCACCTGGTGGTTGTATTCCTTCAGTTCGTCCTGCTTGGCGCCTTTCAGGCAACCGTTGATCACGAGCACGATCACGATCACGAGCACCAGCGCGACCGCCGCGGCCACGCGCCTGCGCACCATCAGCGCATGCTGATCGGCACCCCGGGGACCGCCCGGCCGCCGCGGCCGCGGCCGCGCTGCGGCGCCCGCTGTGGCCGCGCGCGGCGCCCGCGGCGCACGCCGACGCGCCGTCTCCTCCTCGTCGTCGTCAAAGAACGAAATTGGCCGCAGCTCCCTTTGTGCGCTTTTGCAGGGACTTCGGGAAGGCCAGAGTATGACTGCACGCCCGGGCGGCCGCGAGCCTGCAAGTTCTCGGTCAGCTCCCAGCTCCCGTTGCGCCACCCGAGAGGGGACCGGCCGCAGGCGGCGAAGGCGCAACTCGGTGGAGTCCCAAGACACGCTCGTCCAACGCTCGCCCGCGCGGCGCGCGCCGGCGGACCCTGTCCGTCCGCGGATCTCGCGCGCGCCTCGGGCGCAGCCCGGCGACGAGCTCGTGCTCGACCGCTACATGCTGCTGGAGCGCCTCGGGGCGGGCGGCTTCGGCGAGGTCTGGCGCGCGCGCGACGAGCTGCTGCACCGCGACGTCGCGCTCAAGCGGATCCATCTCGGCCCAGACTGCGACGGCGAGCGGGCCGAGCGCGAGGCGCTGGCCGCGGCCCGCCTCGCGCACCCCGCGATCGTCGCTCTCTACGAGGCTTGCGCGCGCGAGGACGCCTTCTATCTGATCTCCGAGCTCGTCGAGGGGTGCACGCTCGCGCAGCTGATCGCCGAGGACGCGCTGGAGGACGAGGAGATCCTCGAGATCGGGCTGGCGCTCAGCTCCGCCCTCGCGCACGCACACGCGCGGGGTGTGATCCATCGCGACATCAAGCCGCACAACGTGCTCGTGCCCGAGCACCCCGGCGATGCCGCCGGCGCCGCGAAGCTGACCGACTTCGGCGGCGCGAGCCTGATCGACGAGGAAGCGCTGACCCGCACCGGCGACGTGCTCGGCACGCTCGCGTACATGGCCCCCGAGCAGAGCGAAGGCCGCGAGGCGGGGGAGGCAGCGGACCTCTACGCGCTCGCGCTGCTCACGTACGAGGCGCTCTCCGGGGAGAACCCGGTGCGCGGGGCCACCCCCGCCGCCACCGCCCGCCGCATCGGCTCCCCGATCCAATCGCTCGCGCGCAGGCGCCGCGACATCGACCGCGGTCTCGTGCGCGCGGTCGACCGCGCGCTGGCGCCGGACCCTCGCTCGCGCGGGAGCCTCGGCGAGCTCGAACACGCGATCGCCGCAGCCCTCGAGGGGGCCGACCCCGCCGCCCGGCCCCGGCCGCATCGGGGGAGCCCGCGGATCGCCCCCACGCTGCGCGCGCCCGCCCGCGCGCCCGCGTTCGCGCCCGCGTCGCTGCGGGGCGCGCCCGGGACTCCGCCCGACCCGGCGCCCGTGCCCCGGGAGCGGGCCTTCCCGGGCGCGCCCCGGGCCCCCGCCGAGATCCGCCGCGGGCTGCCGCGCGTCGCGTGGCTCGGCACCGCGCTGGCGCTCGCCGCCTGGCAGCTCGCAGCCGGCCGCCCCGGCGCTGCGCTGCTGCTCGTCCTCGCCGCAGCGCCGCTGCTCGCGCTCGCACGCCGCTCCGGGCCCGGCTGGCTCGCCGCCGTGCTCGCTCCCGCGCTCGGCACGATCGGGCTCGCGGGCGCGTTCCCCGCGCTCGCCGCGCAGGCGAGCAGGTGGCGCGAACGGGCGCTGCTCGGCGCGCTCGGCTACTGGTGGCTGACGCTCGCCGAGCCGCTGCTCGGCCGCACGCTGTGGCTCGGCGTGAGGCCCGGCACGCCTGCCGCTGCAGCCTGGGAGCCGTCGCTGCACGCCGCCTCCGCGCACGTCGTCGAGCCGCTGCTGAACGTCGCGGTGCTGCTCGGCGCCGCGCTGTGGGCCTGCGCTGCGGCGATCGAGCCGTTGCTGCTGCGTGGCCGCAACGCCGCCGCCGACATCGTCGCCGCCACCGTGTGGTCGGCTGCGCTCGCCGCAGCGGCGCCCGCCCTCGCTGCCGGGCGGGCGAGCTACGGCGCCCACCCCTCGCCCCGCGGGCTCGTGCTGGGCGCGGTGCTCGGAGGCGTCGTCGCGGTTGCCGCGCGCGCTCTGCGGGGGCCCGTCCGACCGAAGGGTGCGTAGCATGGCTTGCTGTCGCGGGCCGTCCTGGGCCAACGGCTCACGGTGTCCAAATGAACCTGCTCAAGAGCGTCGAGTCCACGATCGCAAACCTCGTCGAGGGCGCATTCGGGCGCGTGTTCCGTACCGAGGTGCGCCCGATCGAGCTCGCCCGCAAGCTCACGCGCGAGATGGACGCGCACCGGACGGTGTCGGTGTCGCGCACCTACGTGCCCAACGAGTACGCGATCTGGCTCTCGCCGGCTGACAGGCGCCGCTACGAGGGCGTCGAGCAGGAGGTTGTCGGCGAGCTCGCCGCCTACCTGCTCGAGCACGCGCGCCGCGAGGACCTGATCCTCGCCTCGCCGCCCACGATCTCCTTCCACACCGACGAGCGCCTCTCGCTCGGGGAGTTCGGGATCCAGGCGCGGCTCGTACGCCCCGACGACGCGGCCGAGGAGGCGGGCGCCACGGACGCCGAGCCCGAAGCGCACGGCCAGACGATGATCTACAGCACCTCCGCGCGCATCTCCGGCGCGCTCGCCGATGCGCCCGGGAGGCGCCGCGGGCCGCGCGCGCTGCTCGTCGTCGACGGCCGGCGGATGCTCGTGCCGCCCTCCGGGGGCACGATCGGGCGCAGCCGCGATTGCGAGATCGTGCTGCAGGACACCGGCGTCTCACGGCGCCACGCCGCCGTGCTGCCCAGCGACGGCGGGTGGACGATCGAGGACCTCGGCTCGACCAACGGCGTCGCCCTCAACGGGAGCGCCCTGCACGGCTCCGCGCAGCTGTCGCCCGGCGACGTGATCGAGCTCGGCTCCACTGCGATCGTGTTCGAGGTCGGATGACCACGCTCGCGCCGGTCTCGGTCGCGCTGAAGTTCGGCTTCCTGGCGGTCATGTACCTGTTCCTGCTGTGGATCGCGCGCAGCGCGCGGCGCGATCTCGGCGGGATGCGGGGCCGCCGCAGCGAAGCCACCGCCGACCGCCCGCCGCCCGCCGACGCGACCGGCCTGCACTCCGCCTCCACGCTCGGCGCCGCAGACCTCGCCGGCCGCGCACCGCGGCTCGTCGTCGAGCGTGCGCCCGGGCACGAGGCCGGGATGATCTACGACCTCGGCGGCAACATCGTCCTCGGCCGCGGCGACCGCGCGGAGATCAGGCTGGAGGATCCGTTCGCCTCGGCCCAGCACGCGCGCGTGTACGAGCAGGGCAACGTGCTGGTGATCGAGGATCTGCACTCCACGAACGGCACGTACCTGAACGAGGAGCTGCTGCAGTCGCCCCGACCGCTGCACCCGGGCGACCGCGTGCGCATCGGCGAGAGCGAATTCGCCTACGAGGACGACTGATGCTCCGCGTCGCCGAGCAGTACGCCGTGACGGACACGGGCCGCCAGCGGCGCGCCAACGAGGACTCGCTGCTCGCGCGCTCGCCGCTGTTCGTCGTCGCCGACGGCATGGGGGGAGCGCAGGCGGGGGAGGTCGCCTCCCGCCTTGCGATCGAGTCCTTCCAGCCGGGGATCGGCTCCGACGGCAACCCCGAGGAGTCGCTCGAAGCGCTCGCGCAGGCCGCCAACACACGCATTCACGAGCGTTCGCACAGCGATGCCGAGCACGCGGGGATGGGCACCACCCTCACCGCCGTGTACGTCGACGAGGAGCAGATCGCGATCGCGCACGTCGGCGACAGCCGTGCCTACTGCCTGCGCGCAGGCGAGCTGGTGCGCCTCACAGACGACCACTCGCTCGTCGACGAACTCCTGCGCCAGGGTCGCCTCACGCCCGAGGAAGCGATCGAGCACCCGCAGCGCTCGGTGATCACGCGTGCGCTCGGGCCGGAGGACAGCGTGGAGGTCGACACGCGCAGCTATGCAGCCCACGAGGGTGACGTGTACCTGCTGTGCAGCGACGGGCTCACCACGATGCTGCCCGAGGAGCGGATCCGCGAGCTGCTGCTCGGCAACCGCGACCTGCGCGCCGCCGGAGAGGCCCTCGTGGCGGCCGCGAACGAGGCGGGCGGGCGCGACAACATCACCGTCGTCCTGCTGCGGCTCGAGGAGGTCGCCGTGCGCAGCCACCGAGGGGACGAGCAGCAGACCGCGACGGATCTGCCCGTCGTGTCCTCCGTGCCTGCCACCGCCGCGGCGCAGCAGGCCTCGCCGCAGACGCCCCCGCCCGAGCCCTCCGAGCACGCCGGCCAGACGGGGGCGGGCGCGCCGGTCCAGCCCGCCGTGCAGCGCGTGCCCCGCCGGCCCGGGGAGGCGCAGCCTGACCCTGCGCGGTCGGCCCGCAGGGCCCGCAGGCGCCGCCTGCTGGGGACCCTGGCCGTGACGCTCGTGGTCCTCGGCGTGCTTCTCGCGGGTGGGTACCTCGCGCTGCAGTCCGTGTACTTCATCGGCACCGACGAGCGCGGCCTGGTCACCGTGTACCGCGGCGTTCCGGTGCAGCTCCCCGCCGGGATCGACCTCTACACGACCACGTACGTGTCGGGGGTGAGCGCGTCCACGCTCGGCGCCGGGCGCCGGCACAGGCTGCTCGACCATTCGCTGCGCTCCGAATCGGACGCGGCGTCGCTCGTGCGCAGCCTCGAACTCGGACAGCTCGAATGAGGCTCCCGCCGTGAACCGGCCGATCATCCGTCTCTACGGCCTCGTCGCGCTGCTGTTCGCGCTGCTGCTGGCGTTCACGTCACGGTGGGCCGTATTCGACTCGTCCTCGCTCCGTCACAACGCGCTCAACAAGCGCGTGCTCCTCGAGCAGGAACGCTTCGACCGGGGACCGATACTCGCCGCCAACGGCGCCACGCTCGCGCGCAGCGTGCGCGGGTCCGAAGGCATCTACCAGCGCTCCTACCCCATGGGCGAACAGTTCGCCGGCGCGGTCGGCTACGCGTTCACGAACCCCGACATCGGCTCCACCGGGATCGAGCGCTACCGCAACGACGACCTCAGCGGCGAAACGAACCGGGGCGATCTGCAGAGCGTGCTCGACCAGCTGCAGGGCAAGCAGCAGCAGGGCGACCGCGTGCTCACCACGCTCGACCCCGCCGCCCAGCGCGTCGCCAACGAACAGCTCGCCGGGCACGAAGGCGCCGTCGTCGCGCTCGAACCCCGCAGCGGCGCGGTGACCGTGATGGCCTCCTCGCCCAGCTACGACCCGAACGGGTTGCGCTCGAGCAGCTACCGCGCGCACATCGAACACGCCTCCGGCAACCCGCTCGTCAACCGCGCCACGCAGTTCGGCTACGCGCCCGGCTCGACCTTCAAGGTCGTGACCGCCACTGCCGCGATCGACTCCGGTGCGTACACGCCCGAAGCCACGGTCAGCGGGCGCAACGACGTGCTCATCTCCGGCGTGCCGCTCCAGAACGACAACAACGAGAGCTTCGGGCAGATACCGCTCACCGAAGCGCTCGCCCACTCGGTCAACACCGTCTGGGCGCAGGTCGCCGAACACCTCGGCAAGGGCACCCTCGCGCGCTATATGGCGCGCTTCGGGTTCGGTCACAAGCCGCGCCTGGACTATCCCGCCGAACAGATGTCCACGAGCGGCCCGTACCTGAACGGGCGGGTGATCGCGCCCACGAGCCGCTTTGTGGACGTCGGGCGGATGGGGATCGGTCAGGACAAGCTCGAGGTCACGCCCCTGCAGATGGCCGAGGTTGCTGCCGCCGTCGCCAACCAGGGGCGGCTGATGACCCCGCATCTGACGGGGCGGATCGTCGACTCCGAAGGCCGCACCGTCACGACGGTGGGGCCGCACCTGCAGTCGGTCGTGATGAAGCCGTCAACGGCGGATGCCGTGCGGGGCATGATGGAAGCGGTCGTCAAGGAAGGGACCGGAACCTCCGCCCAGATACCCGGGATCCAGGTCGCCGGCAAGACCGGCACGGCGGAGACGCAGATCGGGGCGGCGATCAACAACGTCTGGTTCATCGCGTTCGCGCCCGCGTCGAACCCGCGCGTCGCGATCGCTGCGACGCTCCGGGGCGTGCCCGGCCAGGGCGCCGCGTTCGCCGCGCCGGTCGCACGCGCCGTGATCGAAAGGCTCCTGCGGTGATCGAGCCGGAGACGCTGATCGACGGCCGCTATCGCGTCGTCTCCCGCCTCGGCAGCGGCGGGATGGCGGACGTCTACCTCGCCCGGGACGAGCTGCTCGGGCGCGAGGTGGCGTTGAAGGTGCTCCACCAGCATTTCGCCGAGGACAGCGAGTTCGTGGAGCGCTTCAAGCGCGAGGCCTCGAGCGCGGCCGGGCTCTCGCATCCCAACATCGTCGGCATCTTCGATCGCGGGGAGTGGAACGGGACCTACTACATCGCGATGGAGTACGTCGCCGGCAGCCCCCTGAAGTCGATCGTCCGCTCGGGCGGCGCGCTCGATCCCGCCGCCGCGATCGACGTCGTCGTGCAGATCCTGCGGGCCGCGCGCTTCGCGCACAAGCGCGGCGTGATCCACCGCGACCTGAAGCCCCACAACGTGATCCTCGACGAGGAGGGCCGCGCACGCGTGACGGACTTCGGCATCGCGCGCGCCGGCGCGTCGGACATGACGCTCACCGGCTCGATCATGGGCACCGCGCAGTATCTCTCGCCGGAGCAGGCACAGGGCTATGCCGTGACGGTCGGCTCGGACCTGTACTCGGTCGGCGTGGTCCTCTACGAGGTGCTCACCGGATCGGTGCCCTTCGAGGGGGAGACCGCCGTCGCGATCGCGTTCAAGCAGGTCGCCGCGGAGCCGCGCCCGCCGAGCGAGCTGAACCCCGCGATCCCCCCGTCGCTCGATGCGATCGTGATGCGCGCGCTCGCGAAGGACCCCGCGCAGCGCTACACCGACGCGGACGAGTTCATCGCCGCCCTCGAACGCGAGCGCTCGGAGCTCCCGCCCGGGCTCCAGGCCGCTCCCCTGCGCCCCGAGCCCGCGGTCGCGGCGCCGATGCTCGGGGGCTCGTTCCTGATGGCGCCCGTGCTCCAGGCGCCGGATCCCGTCGAGGAGGAGGCCGAGCAGCGGCGGCGCTGGTGGTGGTGGTGGGCGCTCGCCGCGCTGCTCGTGCTCGCTGCGGTCGCCGCCGCGCTCGCGATCGTCCTCTCCTCCAGCAAGCACGTGCGGGTGCCGGACGTCACCGGCCAGACGGAACAGGCCGCGCTCGGCTCGCTGCGCCGCGCGGGCCTGACGCCCGCGCCGACGCTCGCGTCGAGCTCGACGGTGCCCGTCGGGCGCGTGATCTCGCAGACGCCCGGGGCGGGCACGAAGCTCGACGAAGGCGCCCGCGTGGACATCGCCGTCTCGGAGGGGCCCGGGAGCGCACCGCTGATGAACGTCGAAGGCCTCACGGCCGCGCAGGCCTCCGCGCGCCTGAAGGCCGCCGGGTTCAAGCCCACCGCCAAGCAGGAAGCGAGCACGTCCGTCGCCGCGGGCAAGGTGATCGGGACCGAACCGCCCGCCGGCACCGAGACCCTTCTCGGCAGCCACGTCACGATCCACGTCTCGAGCGGGCCCGCTCCCGTGAAGGTGCCCGACGTCGTCGGGCAGACGCAGAGCGCCGCCGAATCGGCCCTGTCCAACGCGGGGATGCTGACCGGCACCGTCACGCAGCAGACCTCCTCCACCCAGTCTCCCGGCACCGTGCTCTCGCAGAGCCCCGCCGGCGGCGCCTCCGCGCGGGCCGGCGGCAAGGTGAACCTCGTCGTCGCCAAGGCCCCCAAGGAAGTCGCCGTCCCCGACGTGATCGGCGAGACCGAAGCGCTCGCCACGACCGCGCTGAGCGAAGCGGGGCTGAAGGCGAAGCCGGTGTCGGTCAACACGACCGACGCCACGCAGGTGGGGAAGGTTCTCGCGCAGACCCCGTCCGCCGGCGCGCACGCGCGGCGCGGCTCCGCCGTGCGGATCTCGATCGGCGCGCAGGGCACGAGCACCAGCACGACCACCACGACCACGCCCACGACGACGCCCGCGCCCACCCCGCCGACCGCCGCCGCCGGGTGATCGACGCGCCGAGCACCAGCGCCGAGCGGCCGCTCGCGGTCGTGGTGCTCGCCGGGGGCCGCTCCTCCGAGCACGAGGTCTCGCTCGCCTCCGGTGCGTCCGTGTCCGCCGGGCTCCGGGCGGCCGGTCACGACGTGGTCGAGGTCGAGATCGGCCGCGACGGACGTTGGCGGCGAGGTGGCGAGGAGCTCGTGCTGGCCGCGGGGCGGGGTCTGCTCGGGGCCGACGTTGCGTTCCCGGCGCTGCACGGGCCCTACGGCGAGGACGGCGCGATCCAGGGGATGCTCGAGACGCTCGACGTCGCCTATGTGGGCTCGCCCGTTGCGTCCTCGGCGCTCTGCATGGACAAGGTGCTGTTCAAAGACCTGATGGCAGCGCACGGCGTTGCACAGGTCGATCACATCGGCGTGCGCAGCGAGCGCTTCGCGCGCGAGCCCGCCGCGGTGCGCGCCGACGCCGCCCGCCTCGGGATGCCCGTGTTCGTCAAGCCGGCGCGCCTCGGGTCTTCGGTGGGGATCGCCAAGGCCTCCTCGGAGGCCGAGCTCGACGCTGCGCTCGCCGGCGCGTTCGCGCACGACGAGCTCGCGATCGTGGAGGCGATGGCGCGCGGCACCGAGGTGGAGTGCGGCGTGCTCTCCACGCGCGAGAGCGCACGCGCGGAGGGAGAGCCCGCGGCGATCGTCTCGCTGCCGGGCGAGATCGTGATCGAGGCGGAGTGGTACGACTACGCCGCGAAGTACGAGCCGGGCGGGATGCACCTCGAGATCCCCGCCCGGATCTCCGAGCAGGCGGCCGCCGCGGTGCGCGCGCTCGCGCTCGAGGCCTACGCCCTCGCGGGGTGCGAGGGGCTCGCACGGGCGGACTTCTTCGTCGACGGCGCGACCGTGCTGCTCAACGAGCTCAACACGATGCCGGGATTCACGCCGACGAGCGTCTACGCGAAGCTGCTCGACGCGTCGGGAATCCCCTACCCCCAGCTCGTCGACCGCCTCTGCCGCCTCGCGCTGGAGCGCCGTGCGCGCGAGCGCGGTCAGCGACACTGAGCGGCCGCTATCTGAACAGCGTCACGCCCGCCAGGCCGAGGCTCTGGCGCCCCGGCGGCAGCGTGGTGATCCACAGCAGGTAGTAGCGCCATCGGCGCGACACCGAGATCGCGATCCGCCGTCCCGAGGCGACGTGCGTGGACGTGCTCACCGGCCCGTGCCAACCGCGCGCGGTCAGCGGCGTGCTGCTGCCGAACGGCAGCGACAGGTCGATCCGGGATGCCACGTACACCTGGGCGCTGAAGCCGGGTGTGGCCGTTTCCACGGCCAGCGCCCGTGCGCGCACGCCGGGCGCGGCGTCGAGGTAGACCCCCAGGCCGGTTCCGCCCGGCTTGCGCAGCGTGCCGTCGTAGTACTGCTCGGTGCTCCAGGTAGTGTTGGGGTCTTCGTCGACGAGGTTCGGCACCTGATCGCGGTTTTCCGGCCCGGTGCCGAACGGGTTGTAGTCGTGCGCGGCGGTCTCGCTGAGGCCCACCGGCACGAGCCCCGCGTGGCTCTGCCCGTCGGCTGAGCCCGTGCCTTTGTGGGCCGCGCTCGCGGTCAGCCACAGCACGATCGCGGTCGCCATCCCCAGCAGCGCGATCGAGCCGGCCCAGCGCGCGGGATGGCGCATGCGCCACGGCAGTCGCCTGCTCACGCGGCCCGGAAGCGTCCGCAGCACCGTCGTCGCCTCGCCGGTCGCCTGCCCCGAGCGGGCCGCCTCCACGGCGAACACGTCCTCGAGGTCGGCCACCATGCTCGCCGCGTCCGGATAGCGGCGGTCGAGGTCCTTGGCCACCGCGCGGTCGAGCACCGCGGCGGTCGCCGCGGACAGTTCGGGGCGGCGCAGCTGCACGTCCGGGAGCTCCTCGCGCACGTGCTTCATCGCCACCACCACCGGCGTCTCCCCCTCGAACGGGACCGTGCCGGTGAGCATCTCGTACAGGACCACGCCGAGGGAGTAGAGGTCCGACTGGCCCGTCACCGGCTCCCCGAGCGCCTGCTCGGGCGAGACGTAGTCGGTCGTGCCGAGCACGCGGCCCGCCATCGTCAGCCCCTCCTCGCTCAGCGATCGCGCGATCCCGAAATCGGTGATCTTCGCGCCGCCCTCCTCGCTCACGAGGATGTTGTGCGGCTTGACGTCGCGGTGCACGATGTGGTGCTCGTGCGCCGCCCCGAGAGCGCGCGCCGTCTCGATCGCGTACGCGATCGCCTGCGGGATCGGCAGCGGTCCCTCGCGCCGGATGATCGACTTCAGCGTCTCGCCGTCGACGAACTCGAACACGATGTAGGGCGACCCCGAGCCGTCGCCGTCGGCCGAGGGCTCCTCGCCCGCGTCTATCACCGTCACCACGTGCGGGTGGTTGATCTGCGCCACCGCGCGCGCCTCGCGGCGGAAGCGCTCGAGCTGGTCGGAGTCGCTCGCGATCTCGCGGTGCATCACCTTGATCGCCACCGGCCGTTCGAGCACGGTGTCGAACGCGCGGTACACGGTCGACATCCCGCCGCGCCCGATCTCCGCGTCCACCCGGTAGCGGCCCCCGAGCAGCGTCCCGATGGCCGTCATCGTCCGCCCCCTCGCCGCGCCCGCGCGAGGATCGCGCAGGCGACGAGCACGCGATACGCCGCGTAGGGGAGCAGCCGTTGCGCGCCACCCAGCGCGCGCACGCATGCGAGCGTCGACGCGAACGCCGCCGTTCCGCCGATCAGGCCCGCGGCGCCGGCCGGGGCGGCGCCGCGGTTTGCGGTCCCGCGGGCCCCACGCGCGCGCCTGGCCGCCCCGAGCGCGTCGAGCGCGCCGGCGCCGGTGAGCACCGGAAGCGCGGTCAGCAGCGACAGCGCGCGCGCGGGCTCGCCCGCGAACCCCCGCGCGCGAGCAGCGGCGAGCGTGGCCCCGCTGCGGGAGACGCCGGGGACGAGAGCGAACGCCTGCGCGAGCCCGAGCGCCACCCCGTCCGCTGCGCCCGCATCCCCACAGCCGCGCGAGCGCGGCGGGCCTGCGACTTCGGCTGCGACCATCGCCCCGCTCCCCGCGAGCAGCCCCGCGGCGACCGAGCGCGGCCCGCCGAGGTGGCGCTCGATCCTCCTGCGCAGCGCCAGCCCCGCGAGCGCGGGCGGGACGAGGGACAGCGCGAGCGCTCCGAGCTGCCCGCGATCGAGCCGCGCGAGCCTGCCGCGCAGCGCGAGCGCGAGCCCGAGCCCCGCTCCGGCGTGGAGCGAGACCTCGAACGACTTGCGCGTCGCCCCGTCGAGCTCGCCGTAGCGCCAGCCGACGAGCTGGGCCGCGAGCGCGGTGTGCGCGGAGGAGGAGATCGGCAGCAGCTCCGCGGGCCCCTGGAGCAGCCCCAGCGCGAGCGCTTGACGGGGTCGCAGCGCGGGCTCAGGCGGCGGCATCGGTCGCCGGCTCGCGGCGCCTGCGCCGCGCGCGTCCGACGCCGTACACGATCCCGATCACCACTGCGGCGAGGATCACGTAGTCGACGTACTCGAAGCCCTTGCGCACGCTCGTCCAGTCGCTGCCGACCGCTTCGCCGAGCACCGCGAGTCCGAGCACCCAGGGAACCGACCCGATCAGCGAGTACGCCGTGAAGCGCCCCAGCGGCATCCGCGCGATCCCGGCCGGCAGGGACACGAACGCCCTCACGACCGGGATCACGCGCCCGAACAGGACCACGGCCTCGCCGTGGCGCTGGAACCATCGATCCGCGAGCTGGACCTGCGCGGGCCCCATGTGCAGCTTCGCGCCGTGTCGTTCGAGCAGCTCCAGGCGGCCGGCCCGGCCCACGCCGTAGGCGATCCACGAGCCCACGATCGTGCCGAGCAGGCCCGCGAGCACGATCCCCACCAGCGTCAGGTGGTGGTGCGAGGAGCTCTGGCTCGGGTCTGCGACCGCGAAGCCCGCGAACAGCATCACGACCTCTGAGGGCACGGGGATGCAAGCGCTGCCCAGGGCCATCAGCGCAAAGATCACCGGCAGCCCACCTTCGCGGACGAGCTGCGCGGTTTCGTTGACGATCGTCTCGGATATGGACGCGACTACGAGCAACCGCCGCCAAACGATACCGGCGATCGCTGCGGGGACCGTGCGGGTCGTTACGGTGGCGCCGTGCGCGTCTGGATCGACCTCACCAACAGCCCGCACGTGCTCGTGATGCGGCCCGTGATCGAGCTTCTGCGCCACGAAGGCCACGACGTGCGTGTGACCGCGCGGGATTTCGCGCAGACGCTGGAGCTGTGCGAGCGCTTCGGGATCGAGCACACGACGATCGGCCGCCACCGCGGCGAGCGGCTCCTGGCCAAGGCGGGCGGCCTCGCCTCGCGCGCGCTCGCGCTCGCGCGCTACGCGCGCGCCGACGGCCGCTCGGCGGGCCGCGCGTTCGACATCGCCCTCGGCCACGGGTCCAACGACGTCACCGTCGCCGCGAGCATGCTGCGGATCCCGAGCGCCACGATGTTCGACTACGAGTGGGCGACCGTGCAGCACAACGTCAACTGCCGGCTCGCCGCCGCGGTCGTCGTGCCCGATGCGATTCCCGCCGGGCGACTCGCCCGCTACGGGGCCGCGCACAAGCTGCGTCGCTATCAGGGCTTGAAGGAGGAGTACTACCTCGCCGACTTCTCGCCCGATCCCGCGGTGCTGGAGCAGCTCGGGATCGTCCGCGACCGCCCGCTGGTGGTCGTCCGCACGGCGCCCGAGGTGTCCCTCTACCACCGCTTCGCCAGCGATCGCTTCGCGATCGTGCTGAAGCGGCTGCTCGCCGCCGCACACGAGCGCGGCACGCAGACCGTGGTGCTGCCACGCGTGGCCGCCCAGCGTGAGGCGCTCGCCGGGATGGACGGCCTGATCGTGCCCGAGCACGCGGTCGACGCGCAGTCGCTGATCGCGTTCGCCGATCTCGTGATCTCGGGCGGCGGCACGATGAACCGCGAGGCGGTAGCGCTCGGGACACCGGTCTACACCACGTTCGAGGGCAGGCTCGGCGCCGTCGACGAAGGGCTGATCGGCGAAGGCCGGCTGCGGCGGCTCGAGCGTGCAGAGGACCTCGACCTCGACCTGCACCGCGTGCCGGACGGCGCGCGGGTGCGCCGCGATCCGGCGCTGCTCGTCGACCTGCTGCTCTCGCCGCTGCGGCCGGTCGCTCGCTGACCGCGAGGTCTCCACCGCCCCCCGTACAATCTTCACAATGCGCCGACGGATCCGCTCCGCGGCCCTCCCGCTCCACCGTCACTCCCTGCCGCAGCTCGCAGTGGATGGAGCGCTGGTCGCGATCGCGTACTACCTCGCCTTCCAGCTGCGCTTCAACGAGGGCCCGCCACGCCACTACGCGGACCTCCGCGAAGCCACGATCTGGTGGGTCCTCGCCGGGAGCCTGCCCGTGATGGTGCTCGCGCGCGTGTACCAGCGGCGTTGGCGGTATGCGGGCCAGCGCGACTACGAGTCGGTCGTGCGCGCGGTGCTCGCGATCGTGCTGCTCACGGTCGTCGCGATCGACGTCCTCCGGCCGATCCATCGCTACACGCACAAGAGCGCCGTCGCCGTGGTCCTCCCGAACGGGGTGATCGTGCTGTTCGCGCTGCTCGCGCTCGTCTTCCTGGTGGGCGCTCGCGCGCTCGCGCGCACCGTCTACGAGCGCCGCCCGCTGGGTGCGTTCCGGGGCGGGCGCAAAGGCGAGCGCTCCGTGCTGATCGCCGGCGCCGGCGAGGGCGGGCGCATGGTCCTGCGCGAGATCATGCGCAACCGCGAGCTGGGGCTCTCGCCCGTGGGCTTCCTCGACGACGATCCGGGGAAGCGCCGGCTGTGGATCGACGGCGTGCGGGTGCGCGGCAACACCGAAGAGGATCTGCCCCGCATCCTCGACGATGCCGAGCCCGACGAACTGATCATCGCGATCCCGTCCGCGCCCGGCTCGACGCGAGCCCGGATCGTGCGCGAGTGCCGCTCCCGCGGGATCCCCGTGCGCACGCTGCCGACGGTGTTCGAGCTGCTGCAGACGCGCGGCGCGCTCGCTCGCCAGATGCGCGAGGTGCGCGTCGAGGACGTGCTCGGGCGCGAGCCGGTCGTGATGGAGCTCGACCGCGTGGGCGCGTATCTGGCGGGGCAGACCGTCCTCGTCACCGGCGCCGGCGGATCGATCGGCTCGGAGCTGTGCCGCCAGATCGGCCGCGTCGAGCCGCACCGGATCGTCCTGCTCGACCACGCCGAGGACAACCTGTTCGCGATCCAGCGCGAGCTCGAAGACGAGCGGCACGTGCCCGCATCGATGCTCGCCGCCGTGCTCGCCGACTGCAAGGAGGAGGAGCGGATGCGCGAGGTGTTCGCCGAGTACCGGCCCACCGTCGTCTTCCACGCCGCCGCCTACAAGCACGTCGGGCTGATGGAGGCCAACCCGGTCGAGGCCGTGCGCAACAACGCGATCGCCACGCGCGTGGTCGCCCACGTCGCCGGCCAGCACGGGGCGCAGCGGTTCGTGCTCGTCTCGACCGACAAGGCCGTCGAGCCCGCGACCGTGATGGGGGCGTCCAAGGCGCTCGCGGAGTTCGCGCTGGAGGCGGCCACCACGCGCCATCCCGGCACGTGCTACGCGGCGGTCCGCTTCGGCAACGTGCTCGGCAGCTCCGGGAGCGTCGTGCCGATCTTCCGCCGCCAGATCGAGCGGGGCGGGCCGGTGACCGTCACCGACGAGCGCATGACCCGCTACTTCATGACGATCCCCGAGGCGGTCCAGCTGATCATCCGCTCCGGCTCGCTGGCGACCGAGACGACCGTCGCAGCCCGGGAGCGGCGCGCAGCCAGCGTGTTCGTGCTCGAGATGGGCGAGCCCGTCAGGATCGTCGAGCTCGCCCGCGCGATGATCGAGCTGTCGGGCCTCGACCCCGAGCGCGACATCGAGATCGAGATCGTCGGTGCACGCCGCGGGGAGAAGATCCACGAGGCGCTGTTCAACAGCTACGAGCGCCCATGCCCGACCGCCGCCGAGAAGATCCTGCTCGCCGAGCGTGAGCCGCTGGCCGTCGCCGAGGTCGAGTCGATGTTCGACGAGATCGTGCTGCTCGTGCTCGAGGGCGACGCAGCAGGCCTTGCAGCGAAGGTCGCCGAGCTGTCCGCCCGCCACCGCGAGCCGCTGCTCGAGCGCGAGGCCGCGCCCGCGCCCGAGCCGAGCAGCGAGCGCGCCCACGCCCTCGCCGCCGAGGCGGAGAGCATCGAACACAGCGCCAACGGCCACGCCGCGGCCGGCGCGACGGTCGCATCGGAGGAGCCCCACGGTCAGCGCGACGCGCCTGCGCCGCTCGTACACTCCCCCAACTCATGATTGCGCCGCCGCTCGCGCTGCTCTCGAGCACGCTGACCCAGGCCGGGGCCCTGGCCGCTCTGGCTGCGATCGTCGGTATCGCCGCGCTCGCCCTGCTCGTGTTCTCGCAGGCGCGCGAGATCAAGAGGCTGCGCGAGTGGGCGGGCCGCGCCCCCGAGCGCGCCGCCGAAATGGAGCAGCGTGTGACCGAATCCGCCGCCGCGCGTGCCCGCGCTCAGGGGGGGCAGGTGACGCAGGTCGGCCAGACCGTCAGGCCCGTCGCGCGGGCGACCCCGGTCGTCGCGCGCCCCGCCGGGGCGCCTCTTGTCCCGGGTGCCGCCGTGCCCGCAGCCGCGGTGCCGGCCGCGCCGGGATCCGCTGCGGCCGCGCCGGGAGCCGTTCCCGCCGCGCCCGGCGCCCCGGTGGTCTCGCAACAGCCCGAGGTGCCCTCAGCGCAGCCCAGCCCTGCGGCGGTCGGCGCCGCGGGCGCACCGGGAGGCGCTGCCACATCCGGAGGCGCTGCCACGCCTGGAAGCGTTGCCGCACAGGGCGGCCGTGCCGCGCCGCTGCCGCCGCCGGCCTCGCAGCCGACCCCCGTCCCCGCAGGCGCACCCGCCGCCGCGACCCCCGCTGCTGCCACCCCGGCCGCAGCGGGCGCGCCGCGTGCGGCGACCGCAGCCGCAGCCGCAGCGGTCGCCGGCGCGAGCACGTCGGTCGCCGCGCCGCCCGCCCCCGCCGAGGCGTCGGCGCCCGCCCCGGCCACAGCCGCCGCGACGGCCGCCTCTGCACCCCGCTCGCCC
>JAICYC010000139.1 GCA_025934395.1 Solirubrobacteraceae bacterium
CGCGCAGGCCTTCGAAGCCCTGCCCACGTTCGAGCACAACTCCCGCGTAGCGCTCAAAGAACTCGACCGCTTCGCCGCCGACGCCACCCCGTTCCTGAAGGAATTCCAGCCCGCCGAGCGGGGGCTCTCCTCGCTGCTCAGAGCCGCCCGTCCGTTCGCGCCGGAATTCGACCGGTTCCTGACGTCGCTCGGCCCGCTGACGAGCGCCGCGAAGGTGGGGCTGCCGGATCTGAAGACGGCGCTCGACCTCACAACGCCCGTGCTCGAAAACACGCGGCCGGTGCTCCACAACCTCGACCCGTTCCTGCAGTACACCGGCGAATACGTCCCCGAGCTGCAGGCGTTCTTCGCCAACATCACCGCTGCCACCCAGTCGCAGGGCTTCAACGGCAGCCTCTCCGGCGAAAAAGAAGGCCCGAAGGAGCACCTCCTGACGACGATGTCGGTGCTCAACCCCGAGGCGCTCGCGCTCTACCCGAACCGGCTAGGGACCGACCGCGCCAACCCGTACAAGCACATCGGCGGCCTGCAGGCGCTGAGCACGGGCCTGCCCGTCTACAGCACGAGCACGTGCGCCAACAGCGCGCCCGCGATCGACCCCGAAGCGCCCGAAAGCGAAACGATCTCCAAATCGATCATCGAACAGATCCTCGCGTTCAAGGTCGCCAACAAGCCCGAAAGCCCGAACGAAGTGGCCGCTCCCCCGTGCATCCCGCAGGAACCGTTCACGTTCAACGGGCAGACCTCGCAGTTCCCGCACGTGGTGTACTCCGGAAAATGAGGCGCGCATGACCGACGTCGACGAGAACATCGACGACCACTTCGAGTGGCACACCGACGACCTCGATCTCTCGGGCGACCCCGAGACGGGCGACTGGTCGATCCGCTGCGTGGACATCCACAAGAAGCTCGGCGGTGTGCCCGTGCTGAACGGGCTCAACGTGGCGTTCCCCGACAACACGATCACGGTCGTGCTGGGCCCGTCGGGGACCGGCAAGTCCGTGCTCATCAAGCACATCATCGGTTTGATGTTCCCCGACTCCGGCGACCTGATCGTGCACGGCGAACACGTGCCGTCGCTGACGATGCCGAAGCTGCTCGCGCTGCGGCGGCGGATCGGCGTGCTGTTCCAGGACGGCGCGCTGTTCGGGTCGATGTCGGTGTTCGACAACGTCGCGTTCCCGCTGCGCCAGCACACCGACATGTCCGAGGTGCAGATCGCCGAGCGTGTCACCGCGCGCCTCACCGACGTGGGGCTCGCAGACGCGATGGACGACGCACCCTCGCAGCTCTCCGGAGGGATGCGCAAGCGCGCCGGGTTCGCGCGCGCGCTCGTGATGGAGCCCGACGTGGTGATCTTCGACGAGCCCGACTCCGGGCTGGACCCGGTGCGCACCGCGCTCCTGTGCGACCTGATCCAGGAGATGCACGGCATCTACGGCGGCACCTACCTGGTGGTCACGCACAACATCGCCTCCGCCCGCCAGATCGGCGAGTACATCGCCCTCCTGTGGCGCGGGCGGATCGTCGAAGCGGGCGACGCCGATCGCATGTTCTCCTCGGAGAACGCGTTCGTCCGGCAGTTTCTCAGCGGCTCCGCTGAGGGGCCGCTCACTATGGACTGAGGCGCGTTTCGGTAGCGCGGTGGCTGGGGGGCTGCGCCGGCGGCCTGCAGACGCGGCCGCTTCGCGGCGGCTCTCTGCAGGCCGCCGGCTCCGCCCCCCCGCGTCGCTGGTCGTACGCCTGGCCGGAGCAGCGGCCCCGCCTCGGAGGCCTTCCTCGGTGCGCTGCTGCTGCGGGTGTGATGCGTTCGCGCTCTGAACGGGCGACGCTTCGCTTGGCAACCCGGGCTGGACTGGCAGACGCCTTCCGGATAGAGTTGCCGCGCCGCGCAAGATCCCAACAGGTCACGCGGGAAGTGCCGGGCCGACCGTTCGAAATCCTCCAACAGCAGGACGGCGAAAGCCGCATCTACGGCTGAGCGGCGAGCTGGACCTCGCTGTCGCCCCGACCCTGGAAGAGGCGATCTCCGACGCCTGTGACGACGGCACGCGGCAGCTCGTCATCGACCTGGCCGACCTCGATTTCATCGACTCGATCGGACTGCAGACCCTGGTCGTCGCCGCCAACCGCTGCCAGGAGCGAAGGACAGCACTGACACTGATCCGGCCCACCAAGCCC
>JAICYC010000103.1 GCA_025934395.1 Solirubrobacteraceae bacterium
AGCGGGGTGAGAGCCAAGCGTGCCAAGGACGCAGGCGACGTGGCGTGCCGAACCGGGAGACACTCGCTGCGCTCGCATCCCCGAACCGGCCAGCACGCGAGTCGCCGAGGACGCCGGCACGCGCCGGCTCTCACCCCGCTAGTTGTCGCAGCCGAGGCGGTCCCACATGTACAGCTGAATGCACTCCGAAGCAAGCTCCGCGGCCCGCTGGCTTGAGAGCCGCGGGAGCACGGTGTCGAGCGCCTGCTCCTCGGCGACGCCCGCCTGGAAGGCTTCCTCGCCCCGGAAGCCGGCGGCGATCTTGAGCGCCTCGCGCCGGTTCTCGCCGAGGCTGGGGAACACGCCGACGAGGAACTCGGTGTTGGGGATGGGCTGTCCGACCTCCAGCGAGGCGTGCCACGCTGCGAGCAGGTGGAGGTCGTCCTCGTCGAGGTCGGCGACGGCCTTGGCGTAGTGCACGGACAGTTCCTGGTCGGGGATGTCGTCGACCCATGCGCGCACGACCTCGCCGACGAGCTGCCGGCGCGCCTCGCGCCCGACCGACTCTGCGATCACACGGATCGCATCCTGAGGCTCGATGAAGCAGAGTGGCATCGCGGCTCCCATGACGACGGACGACAGCTGGACGCCATTGACTGTAGGTGGCCCAGTGGACGTCATCTCTGTACCCGCGGGGGACGGTGTGGCGCGACGCTCAGAGGGCCAGCGCGGCCCGGATCCGGTCGAGCGCGACGGGCGAGCCGTCCCCGGCCCGCACGCCGAGCGTTGCTCGTTCGGAGGCGCCCCAGTTGGCGAGCGCGAGGTCGAGCGCGGCCAGCGGCACGTGCGCCTCGTCCGCGAGCGCGCGGGCGCGGCGATCGAGCAGCAGCGGATCGGCGATGCCGAAAACGCGCTTGGCAGCGAGCACGGCGGGGTCCTCGGAGGCGACGCCACGCTGCCCGCCGAGCTGCAGCGAGTCGGGCGTGAGGTCGTGCACTCTGAGGCGCCCGAGGACCACGAGCAGGTCGTAGCGTCCTGCGCGCCCGAACCCGGGGAGCGCGAGCCGCTCGAACACGCGCTCGAAGCGGCGCTCCGGGGTCCAGCCGGTGTCGCCGGTGAACGCTGCGCGGATCCCTCCGGCTCGCTGCGCCCACTCCAGGAACGCGCGCAGCGTGGAGGGGCCCCTTCCCGTCTCGTGGGCCGTGCGGGGACCGAGCTCCAGCTCGTCGGGGTCGGGCAGCGGGTCTGCCGAGGGGTGGGGCGCGCCGGGCCCGGGCGTTGCTGCGAGCGCGACGCGGATCGACGCGAACGCGTCGTCGTGCTCGAGCGGGCACAGGTACACGAGCAGCAGGCTCGCCCAGGTCGCGCCGTCGGGGTCGCGGGAGGCGGCCGCAGCGATGTCTGCGTACACCCCGGGGGGCGAGGAGGCGATCGCGAGCAGCCGCTGCGCCGAGAAGGCGATCTCCGCGGCGAGCCGCTCGGCGTCGGCGCTCGCGCGCAGGCCGGGCACGAGGGCGCTGTTGTAGCCGTCCTCCACGGCGCGGCTCTCGCGTCGCACACGGAGCCCGGGCGCGGCGCGCTGCGCGGGCGTGCCAGCCGCACGGCCGCTCGAGCGTCGCGAGCGCGTGCCGGGCGTGGCGGGGCGCAGCGGAGACGCCTGCGGGAGCTCCCTGCTGCAGATGGGGCAGCGCTCGATGAAGCGGTTGTGGCGGCAGAACGTCGGCACTAGCCGGCGGTCACGCCTCCTCGTGGCCCGCTGCGATCGCAGGGCTCACGTGCTGCGGTGGCCCCTCGGGCCCGCTGTCGGCGTCCGCATGTCCCGCGATGCCCTCATCGCGGCTGAGATCCAGAGAGCGGTCGCCCACCCGCCTGTCGCCGAGGTAGCGGTCGACCATGCGCGCGCACTGGCGGCCCTCGTTGATCGCCCACACGATCAGCGACTGCCCGCGGCGGGCGTCGCCGGCGGCGAACACGCCGTCCACGGACGTGGTGTACGGACGCACCGCCTTGACGTTCCCGCGCTGGTCGCGCTCGACGCCGAGCTGCTCGAGCAGCCCGGGCTCCGGGTGCAGGAAGCCCATCGCGAGCAGCACGAGCTGGGCGGGCAGGTCGTGCTCCGTGCCTGCCACGGGCGCGAAGGGCGGGGTGGGCTCCGCGCGGGCCACCCTCAGCGCGCACAGCGCGCCGTCCCCATCGGTGGTGAACCGGGTGGTGGTGACGGAGTAGTCCTGCTCGCCCACGCCGAGCTGCTTGGCCTCGTCCATCGCGTAGCTGAGCCGGTACTTCAGCGGCCACAGCGGCCAGGGCGTGAGCTCGTCGGGGCGGGTCGCGGGGGGCTCGGCGAGGAGCTCGAGCTGCGTGATCGTGCGCGCACCCTCGCGCAGCGCGTTGCCGACGCAGTCCGCGCCGGTGTCGCCGCCGCCGATCACGACGACGTCCTTGTCGCGCGCTGTGATGACGTCGGCGGCCGCGGGCTCGGGCACCGCGTGCGCCGAGCCGAGCTCGCGTGCGACCCAGCGGTTGCGCTGGTAGAGGTAGTCCATCGCGAAGTGGACGCCCGGCAGCTCGCGGCCGGGGACGGGGAGGTCGCGCGGCACGCGCGACCCGGTGGCGATCACGACCGCGTCATAGGCCGCGCGCAGCTCTGCGACGTCGATGTCGCGCCCCACGTCGACCCCGCAGCGGATCTCCACCCCCTCCGCCTCGAGCTGGTCGGCGCGGCGCTGGACGACGTGCTTCTCGATCTTGAAATCGGGGACGCCGAAGCGGACGAGCCCCCCGAGCGCCTCGTCGCGCTCGAACAGCGTGACCTGGTGGCCTGCCCGCCTGAGCTGCTGCGCGGCGGCCATCCCGGCGGGTCCGGCGCCGATCACCGCGACCGCCTGGCCGGTCTCGCGGCGCGGCGGCTGGGGCACGACCCAGCCCTCCTGCCAGGCACGCTCGATGATCGAGTTCTCGATCTGTTTGATCGTGACGGATTCGCCCTCGCGGATCTCGAGCACGCACGCGGCCTCGCACGGGGCGGGGCACAGCCTGCCGGTGAACTCGGGGAAGTTGTTGGTGGCGTGGAGCTGGGCGATCGCGTCGTCGAAGCGGTCGTGGTAGACGAGGTCGTTCCAGTCGGGGATCAGGTTGCCCAGCGGGCAGCCGTTGTGGCAGAACGGCACGCCGCAGTCCATGCACCGCGCGCCCTGGTCGCGCAGCTCGGTGGTGGGCCGGACGAGCTGGAACTCGCGGTAGTCGTGCGCGCGATCGGACGGGTCGCGCTGGGGCACGCCGCGGCGCTCGATCTGCAGGAACCCCCCGAGCTTGCCCATCGGTCTAGATGCCCGCCCCGCCCACCGCGTCGAGCGGGCGCTCTGCAACCTCCGCGTCGCGTGCTGCGCGAGCCTCTTCCTCGGCACGTTCGCGCAGCACCCGCTTGTAGTCGTGCGGCATCACCTTCACGAACGCGCCGGCCGCGATCAGCTCGTCCCAGCGCGCGAGCACCCGCTCGGCGACGGGCGAGCCGGTGCGCCGCTGGTGCTCTTCGACCATCGCGCGCAGCTCGATCACGTCGGCCTCGGAGGGGGCTTCGAAGCCCACCATCCCCATGTTGCAGCGCTTTGCGAACGTGCTGTCCTCGTCGAGCACGTACGCCACGCCGCCGCTCATGCCGGCGGCGAAGTTGCGGCCGGTCGGCCCGAGCACGACGACGCGGCCGCCGGTCATGTACTCGCAGCCGTGGTCGCCGACGCCCTCCACGACCGTCCAGGCACCGGAGTTGCGCACGGCGAAGCGCTCGCCGGCGAGCCCGCGGAAGAACGCGCGACCGCCGGTCGCGCCGTAGAGGACTGTGTTGCCCACGATCACGTTCTCCTCAGCAACGAAATCCGCGCCCATTCCCTCACGGGGGCGGATCGCGAACACGCCGCCCGAGAGCCCCTTGCCTGCGTAATCCTGTGCATCGCCGCGCAAGGTGAACGTGATCCCGGGGGCGAGCCAGCCGGCGAAGCTCTGCCCTGCGGATCCCTCGAACTCGACGTCGATGGTGTCCTCGGGCAGCCCCTCGGCGCCGTGGCGCACCGCAACGCTGCTGGAGAGGATCCCGCCCACGCAGCGGTTGCGGTTGCGGATCGGGAGCGACAGCGACACCGGCTCGCCGCGCTCGATCGCAGCCTGCGACTGCTCGACCAGCTGCCAGTCGAGCGCGTCGTCGAGCACCGCGGGCGGCGGTTCGACGCGGTGGCGCGGTCCGCCTGCGGGAAGGTCGATGTGGGTGAGGATGTGGGTGAGGTCCACCCCCCGCGCCTTCCAGTGGTCCAGGGCGGCGCCCACGCCAAGCAGGTCGACGCGGCCGATCGCCTCGTCGAGCGTGCGCAGGCCGAGCGTGGCGATGATCTCGCGCACCTCCTCGGCGACGAAGAAGAAGAAGTTCACCACGTGCTCGGGGGTGCCCTTGAAGCGCTTGCGCAGCTCGGGGTCCTGCGTGGCGATCCCCACCGGGCAGGTGTTCAGGTGGCAGGCGCGCATCATGATGCACCCCGTCGCGATCAGCGGCGCCGTGGAGAAGCCCATCTCGTCCGCGCCGAGCATCGCGGCGATCACCACGTCGCGCCCCGTCTTGAGCTGGCCGTCGGTCTGCACCTTGATGCGCGAGCGCAGGTCGTTGAGCAGCAGCGTCTGCTGCGTCTCGGCGAGCCCGATCTCCCACGGCACCCCCGCCGCCTGGATCGAGGACAGCGGCGAGGCGCCAGTGCCGCCGTCGTGACCGGCGATCAGCACGCGATCGGCGTTGGCCTTCGAGACGCCGGCGGCGACGGTGCCCACGCCGACCTCGGAGACGAGCTTCACCGACACCTCCGCTGAGGGGTTCGAGCAGCGCAGGTCGTAGATCAGCTGCTTGAGGTCCTCGATCGAGTAGATGTCGTGGTGGGGCGGCGGCGAGATCAGGCCCACGCCCGGGGTCGAGTTGCGCAGCCAGGCGATGTACTCGTCGACCTTGTGGCCGGGCAGCTGGCCGCCCTCGCCGGGCTTGGCCCCTTGGGCCATCTTGATCTGGAGCTGGTCGCAGTTGACCAGGTAGTGGACGTTCACGCCGAAGCGTCCGGACGCGACCTGCTTGATCGCCGAGCGCCGCATGTCCCCGCTCGGATCCGGCGTATAGCGGCTGGGATCCTCCCCGCCTTCGCCGGTGTTCGAGCGGGCCCCCAGGCGGTTCATCGCGATGGCCAGCGTCTCGTGCGCCTCCCGGCCCAGTGCGCCAAGGCTCATCGCCCCGGAGGTGAAGCGCTTGACGATGCTCGTCGCCGCCTCGACCTCGTCGACTGGGATGGGGTCCCCGGCCGGCTTGAGCTTCATCAGCCCGCGGAGCAGCGCGTGCTTGACCGATTCCTGGTTGGCCATCCGGGCGAACTCGTCGTAGGTCTCGCGCGGATCGCCGTTCTGGCCCTGCACGGCGTGCTGCATGGTCGCGATCGTGTCCGGGTTCCACACGTGGCGCTCACCGTGGCGGCGCCACTGGAGCACGCCGCCCACCGGCAGCACCTCGCGGTCGGTCCGCGGATAGGCCCGGAAGTGGCGCTCGAGCGCCTCCTGGGCCAGCTGCTCGATGCCCACGCCGCCGATCCGCGACGCCGTGCCGGTGAAGTGCCTGTCGATCAGCTCGCGGTCGAGCCCGACCGCCTCGAAGATCTGCGCGCCGCCGTAGGACTGGATGGTCGAGATCCCCATCTTCGAGATCGTCTTGAGCAGCCCCTTGCCGATCGCCTTGACGATCCGGACCTCGGCCTCCTCGCGGGTCAGGTCCTCGGGGAGGAGGCTGCGGTCGGCGAGCTCATCGAGGGACTCGAACATCACGTACGGGTTGATCGCCGCCGCGCCGTACCCGATCAGCGTCGCCATGTCGTGGATCGAGCGCGGCTCGCCCGACTCGATCACCAGACCGGTGCGCAGCCGCGTCCCGCGACGGACCAGGTGGTGGTGCACGGCGGCCACGGCCAGCAGACTCGGCATCGCGACCCGCTCGGGCCCCAGGTTGCGGTCCGACAGGATCAGGATGTTCGCCCCGTTGTCGACGTAGCGGGCCGCCTCCTCGCACAGCGCCTCCAGGCGCGCCTCCATCCCCTCGTGGCCCTGCTCGATCGGCCACGTGATGTCGAGCGTGGCCGCGTCGAAGATCTCGTGCGAGACCTGGCGGAGCTTCTCGAGCTCGTGGTTGCGCAGGATCGGCGTGTCCATGACCAGCTGGTGGGCGTGCTCGGGTGATTCGCTCAGCAGATTGACTTCGGCGCCGACCCCCGCCTGAAGGCTCATCACCACCGATTCGCGGATCGGATCGATCGGCGGGTTGGTCACCTGGGCGAACAGCTGCTTGAAGTAGGCGAACAGCGGCGGCTGGCGGTCCGACAGCACGGCTAGCGCGGCGTCGTTGCCCATGCTCGCGGTCGGCTCCTCGCCCTTGGTGGCCATCGGGGCGATGATCATCCGCAGGTCCTCCTGCGAGTAGCCGAAGGCCAGCTGCTTGGAGCGCAGCGGCTCGATCCGCGGCGTGCGCGGGTCGCGCTCGGGCAGGTCGGCGATATGGACGACCGAGCGCTCGTACCACTCGCCGTAGGGCTGCTTGCGTGCCACCCGGCGCTTGACGTCCTCGTCCTCGACGATCTTGCCTTCCTCGAGGTCGACCAGGAACACCTTGCCCGGGGCCAGCCGCCCCTTGCGCTGGACGTGCTCGGGCGCAACGGTCATCACCCCGGTCTCGGAGGCCAGCACCACGTAGCCCTCGGTGTCCTGGATCCAGCGGCCGGGGCGCAGGCCGTTGCGGTCGAGCACCGCGCCGGCCACCCGTCCGTCGGTGAACACCACCGCGGCGGGGCCGTCCCACGGCTCCATCAGGCACGAGTGGAAGTCGTAGAAGCCCTTGACGTCGGGGTCGAGGTCCCTTCGCGTCCGGTAGGCCTCGGGCACCATCATCATCACCGCGTGGGGCAGCGAGCGGCCCCCCAGCACCAGGAGCTCGAGCACGTTGTCGAACATGGCCGAGTCGCTGCCGTTCGGATTCACGACCGGCGGAATCTTCGCGATGTCCTCGCCGA
>JAICYC010000040.1 GCA_025934395.1 Solirubrobacteraceae bacterium
CAGCGGGCAGCGGAGGAGGTGGCGGAGCTCGTGCGCGCGCAAGGCCCGCGCGCGGTTGCGATCGGGGCGGACCTCTCAGACCCCGCCAACACCGACGCGATGATCGATCGCGCCGAAGGGGAGCTCGGGCCGATCTCGATCCTCGTCGCGAACGCCGGCATCGCGTCGGACCCCACCGGTGTCACGGGTATCACCGACGAGGCGTGGAATCGCATGCTCGCGGTCAACCTCACCTCGCCCTTCCGGATCGCGCGCAGGCTCGCCCCGGCGATGGCCGAGGCGGGCTTCGGGCGGATCGTGATGGTCTCCTCGATCGCCGCGTACACGGGCGGCCTCGTGGGCGCCCACTACGCCGCGTCGAAGTCCGGGCTGAACGGGCTCGCGCGGAGCCTCGCCAAAGAGATGGCCGGTCGCGGCGTGACGGTGAACGTCGTGGCGCCCGCTCTGATCGAGACCGACATGGTGCCCGTCGGGGCGCGCGACGCGCTCGCCCAGCACACCCCCGTGGGTCGTCTCGGCCGCAGCGAGGAGGTCGCCGACATCGTGGCCGCGGTGATCCGCAACGGGTACATGACCGGCCAGTCGGTGCTGCTCGACGGCGGGCGACACTTCACCTAGCCGAGCGCGCGAATCCCCTCTGCGGCGAGCGCCGCCCAGCCCTGTGGAACCGCGCCGAGGGCGTCGCCGCTCTCCGGGTTCCACCGCTCTGCAAAGCGCGCGCGAACGCAGCCGTGCGTGAGTCGCTCGGCGAGCCTGCGCGCGTCCTCCTCGCGCCCGCGCCGCTGGGCGGCGACCATCAGCAGGTAGATCTCCTGCGGCCACGCGTCACCGCGCCAGTACCTCCGCGGGGCGTATCCGTTGGCGTCTGCGGCGAGGCCCGACGGCCCCCAGGGCCTCCAGAACCGCGCCTCGTCGAACAGCTCCGCGAACGCCTCGTCCACGTGCTGCTGCTCACTGCTCACGAGCACCGGCAGCAGGCCGTCGAGCGTGGGTGCGAGGCCGCCGTCGCCGGGCCCCCTCAGCCGCACGTCACCCCATGTGCGCTGCCGCTCCGACCAGCGGGCATCGATCGCCCGAGCGAGCGCATCCGCCCCCGCTGCCAGCTCGCCGTCGGCGTCGCCGGTCAGCTCTGCGAGCTCGCGGGCGTTGAACGCGACGAGCGCGCTGAAGCCGGCAGGCGCAACCTCGAACTCCGGGTTCGCCCACGCCGCGCCGTCTCGGAGCTCGATCGAGCGGACGAGCTCGCGCTTGCGCCGGTTCCAGCGTCGCTCGTTGAACGGCCGCTGCTCCCAACCGTCCCACCGCGGGCTGTCATCGCGGCCGCTCTCCCATGGGTGCACCACGCGGATCAGGCCGCTGGACGGGTCGCGCCGCTGCTCGACCAGGCAGCGCATGGCTGCGACGGCCGGCTCGTGCAGGTGCTCGGTCCCAAAACCCCGGGCCGAGAGCACGCGCAGCGCGTGGCCGTACATCGGGGGCTGGGTGATGTCCGAACGCCCCTCGCTGTGCCAGAGCTCGAGCGCGCTGCGCGGGTCACGCGCGTAGCCCATGTGCGGCAGGAAGCCGCTCGGGAGCTGCAGCGAGAAGAGCGTCTCGAGCTCGGCGCAGCAGCGCTCGTCGCCGAGCGCGCTCCATGCGATCGCGTGGAAGCACGAGTCCCACAGCCACTGCCAGGGGTACTTGCGCCGGTTGGGCATCGTGAACCGCCCCGCGGGCGTCCAGTTGGCTTCGAGCGTCCGCCGCGCTGCATCGTGCACCGCTGCCCGCTGGCGGGGTAGCGGCATGTCGAGCAGGCGCCGGAGCGTCTGACGGCCGGCGAGGCGCGAATACAGGAGCATCCGCACGCGACGTTATCCGTCCGTCCCGCCGCAGACGGCCGGGCTCGGCCAGAGCAATGACCACCGACGACACCGACCCACAGCCGGAACACGGCGCCGACGACCCCTCGGCGGGACGCAGCCACGTGCTGCGCGCCGCGGAGCGCTGGCTGCGCCAGGCGGGCCTGCGCCTGGTCGGCTACCTGGTGGCGGCCTACCTGCTGATCAGGCTGCTGCCGGCGTTGCGCGAAGCGCTCGAAGACCTCGAACGCCCCAGCTGGGGATGGCTGGTGGCGGTGTTCGCGCTCGAGATCGTCTCCGAGATGGGGTTCGTGGTCTCCTGGCAGGCGGTCGTAGATCCGGAGGGGCGGCTCGTGCGCGAGGGTGGGCCGCGGGTGGACGTCCGCGTGGCGTGGGCCCAGCTCGGCGCGGGGATGTTCATCCCAGGCGGGTCGTTGTCGAGCGTGGGCGCGGGAACGTGGCTGCTGCACCGGCTCGGCATGCCGCTGAAGAGCATCGCCGAGCGCCAGTTCAGCCTGAGCTTCCTGAACACCGCCGTCGACGCGCTCGTGCTGATCGCGTTCGGGCTCGCGCTTGCGGTGGGCCTGTTGCCGGGCGAGCGCAACCCGCTGCTGACCGTCCTGCCCGCCGGGGTCGCGGCCGTCGCGATCGTGCTCGCGCTGCTCGCCGCCGCGCGTCTCCGGCGACTGGGCAGCGACGCGCGGGAGTCGGGTCACCCGCGGTTCGCCGCCGCGGTCGCGACCGTGGGGATGGCCGTCGAGGACACCCGTCGCCTGCTGACCCACAGGAGCGGCGTGAGGAGCGTCCTCGGCGCCCTCGCGTACCTGTTCTGCGACGTGCTCGTGCTGTTCTTCGCGTTCCCCGCGATCCGCGCGCCGCACGCTCCCAGCTTCGGCGTGGTCGTGCTCGCGTACATCATCGGGGCGCTCGGCGGCTCGATCCCGCTCCCCGCCGCCGTGGGAGCAGTGGGAGGGATGGTGGGCATGTTCATCCTCTACGGCATCCACCGCGACACCGCGGTCGCCGCGGTCGTGCTCTACCAGGCCGTCGGTCTGATCGTGCCGCTGATCGGCGGCGGGATCGCCTACCTGCTGCTGCGTCGCGACTTCGCAGGGAGCGCGGCCGCCGAGCCCAGCCGTTGACCTCGGTGGGCGCGGCCGGAACGCACCGCCGTCGACAACGTCGGTCACGAAGCGAGCGACTCGTGCACCACGCAGGGCCTACAGCAAAGCGATCACCGGCACGACAGCCAAGCCGTCACCGTCAGATCCGGTGAAGCCGTCGAGCTTGCCGCCGCCCGAGCAGCCGGCCGGTGCGCGCGAGCACCGTCTCGGCGATCCGCATCTTCCGGTCGGCGGTGATCTGCATGGGGCGATGGGCCACCAGCACCATCGCCCCGTGGATCGCGCCGCCGAGGCTCCGCTTCGCGCGCAGCTTGCCCGTGCGTGTGAGCCGGTCGAGGTCTTCGATGTAGTCCTGGAAGTCCAGCGCGGGCTCGTGGATGTCCAGTAACCGCACCGGCGCCTCGGAACGGTTGCGCAGCGTGTGCACGGTGCCCGGAGGGATCGTGAGCGTCTCGCCCGCCGCGAGCGTGCGCCACTCGTCCGCCACGAGCAGCGACAGCTCGCCGTCCAGGACCTCCCAGGACTCCACCTGCTCGGGATGGACGTGGCGGGGCGGCCCTGGCGAGCGCGCCGCCATCGTGATCTCGAACGTGATCCGCTCCCCGCCGTTGTCCGCGCCGGATTCGACCACGGTGAACGTGGTCCCGTCCGGCGTGGTGAGGAGCCCCCCTTGCTCGCGTGTGGTCACGTCGCCTCCGTCTGCTTCCTGTCCGGGTGAGAGCTACCCGCCGGCGACCCGCATCACACCACGCGGGCTCACGCCCCGGGCAGCTCCCAGCCGAAGTACACCTCGATCTCGGCGATCTGCTCCCCGCGGAGGGTCAGCACCTCGGTGTTGCGGAACCGCGAGCCGTCCAGGCGCGTGCACTCGCAGGCGGCGGCGTCATCGTCAGGCAGCTACCGCAGCCGGTGAGCGGGAGAACTCGTGAACCTCGGCGTCCTGCCGGCGCTCCTGCTCCTGCTCCTGCGCCTCGTGACGCGCGGCTGCCTCCGCTGCGGCAGCACCAGCGAGCCCGGCCGCGAGCGAGGCAAGCGCCCAGCCCGCCTCGGTGCGCGCGTCGTCGCGCGAGGAGCGCGGCCTCGCGAGCGCGAGCGCCGCTGCGATCAGCACGAGGTTGTACTCGAACCCGTTGTCGGTCACCCACGGGCCGTTCTTCGCGTGCACCCGCCGGATCGCGGTGATCATCGTCGCGGAGACGAGCGCCGCCGCGAGGGGGTTGGCGAGTCCGAGGACGAACAGCGTGCCGCCCGTGGCCTCTGCCGTGCCCGCCGCCAGCGCGTGCCGCCTGCCCGGGGTCAGCCCGAGCTGCTCGAACGTCTCGCCCGTCGCGTCGGGCCCGGGCCCACCGAACCAGCCGAACAGCTTCTGCGTGCCGTGTCCGATGAACAGTGCGCCGATGATCGTGCGGAGAATCGTGTGCGCGAGTCGCATTCTGCATGCCTCCTGGTGTGAGAAAGGGCTACCAGGTGCTCTACCCGGGAACGCGGCCGCCTCACGGTGGGTCTGTAAGGGGTGTGCCGGGCACCGCGCGCCGGCCTTCCTAGGGTGCCGCGGGCACGACCACGGTGAGCCCATCGGCTGCGAGCGCGTCGGTGTCGAAGTTGCTCGTCTCCACGCGCACCACGGAGTCGTACCCTGCGAGGAACTCCTCGGCCGTGTCGAGGAAGCCGATGCGGGGGGTCCGGTAGTGCATCGGCACCACCCAGCGCGGCGAGAGCCGCGCGACGATGTCGCTCGCGCCGGCCGCACCGATCGTGGGGCCGCCGCCGACGGGCAGGAACAGCAGCTGCACCCCCTCGAGCGCCTCGGCCTGCTCGGGGCGCAGCGCGCTCTGGCCGAAGTCGCCGAAGTGGCACACGCGCACGCCGTCGAGGTCGAACGCGAAGATCGAGTTGGGGCCGCGCAGCGTGCCCGCGTGCTCGTCGTGCTCGGAGGCCACCGCGAGCACCTCGCCGATCGGCGACTGCAGGCGCCCCGCCGTGGAGCGCAGGATCCGCGGCGGCTCGGAGGGCGCGGCCGGCGCCAGCGTCACCGCGGAGACGCCGTTGTGGTCGCCGTGCTCGTGCGTGATCAGCAGGAGGTCCGCGGTCGCGCCCTCGATGGGCGGGTAGTCGAACTGCAACCCGCGCTCCGCCAGGCCCGCGAGGTCCTCGAGGGCGAACGGGTCGATCACGACCGTGGCCTGCAGGCCCTCGAGCCGGAACGCGGATTGCCCGTACCACTCAACGCGCATGTTGCTCCCTTCGGTGTTGGCCTCGGCGCTGGCCGGGACGGCGCGCGGCCGTTCGTGGACTGTAGTGCGCTCGGAGCCGCTCACAGCGAGCAGACGCCCCAGCGGCCGGCGCGGGCACCTGGCGCACGCCCTTTTGAGCGTCGTTGCCGCGGGGTAGCCGCCCGGCAACGGCAACCGCTACCGAACGGAGGCCCACGATGCCACCTCGAGGCGTGAAGAAGGGCAGCAAGCGCGCCCGGCAGTACGAGCACATAAAGGACAGCGAGCTCGACCAGGGCGCGTCGGAGCGCAGGGCCGAGGAGATCGCAGCGCGCACCGTCAACAAGGAGCGCGCGCGCAGCGGAGAATCGCGCGAACGGTCGCGCACGTCGGTCCAGGACATCTCCTCGGGCCGGCGTGGCGGGTTGCGCTCGGGTAGGCGCGGCCCGCGCGGGCGCACCCGCGAACAGCTCTACGCCGAGGCGCGCTCGCTCGGCATCGATGGCCGCTCGACCATGAACAAGGCGCAGCTCCAGCGCGCCGTCGAGCGCAAGAAGAGCTGAGCGACGCGCCGGCGGCCGTGAGGGACGGCAGCCGCCGGCGGCGCGAGCTCAGGCGTAGGGGTCGTGTTCGATCACGCGATCGCGCGCGACTCCACGCCGGCGCGGGGCCCACATGGCCATGTACAGCAGCGACAGGACCAACCCGACGATGCCCACGATCATGAGGATCACGCCCACCGTGTGCAGGTTGACTCCCGAGGTGCTTGCGCTCACCGCGTAGCGCAGGATCGCGCCCGCGGCGATCAGAACTATTGATGTCCCTGTTGTCATGGGGAGTGCCATACCCCCGACGAGCGTGTCCAACCGGAAAGTCGACGGAACGTCGTTCCCGAGCGTGCGAGCCGGGGGCCGCTCAGGACGGCTGCGGCGCCGCGCGTGGCCCACCGCCGGAGGTCGTGGAGTCCGCGTCGGCCACGGTGAGCGGCCTGGCGATGTCCTCGAGGGCTTCCCCCTCGGCCTTCACGCCGAAGATCAGCTCCGCGATGCCGCCGAGGAACATCATCACCGCGCCCAGGCCGAGCGCGAGGAAGACCTGCTCGTAGCTTTCCGTGTTGATCATTCTGCTGAAGACCTGCGGCCCGATCACGCCGCCGATGCCCGTGCCGATCGCGTAGAAGACCGCGATGCACAGCGCACGGGTCTCCATCGGGAACACCTCCGAGACGGTCAGGTAGGCCGCGCTCGCGCCCGCGGATGCGAAGAAGAACACCACGCACACGCATGCGGTGAACGAGATGTCGTCGAGGTCGTGCGCGCGGAACAGCAGGCCGGTGACGATCAGCAGCACGCCGGAGAGGAGGTAGGTGCCCGCGATCATCGGCTTGCGGCCGATCACGTCGAACAGCGGGCTCAGCAGCAGCGCACCCGCGAAGTTGCCCGCGGCGAACACGGCCAGGTAGTACGGGACGTTGCCGGACGGCGTGTGGAAGTAGAGGCTCAGCAGGTTGCCGAAGCCGAACAGCACGGAGTTGTAGATGAACGCCTGTCCGATGAACAGCGAGAGCCCGAGGATCGATCGCCGCGGGTACATCGTCGTCACCGAGCGGATGATCAGAGGCAGCGGGATCGTGGTGCGCTGGCGCACCTCCAGCGGCTCGCCCTCCGGCTCGGGCAGTGCCTCCCCGGTGTCCTCGGCGACGCTCTGCTCGATCTCGTCCACGATTCGCTCTGCCTCGCGCTCGCGGCCGTGGATGAACAGCCAGCGCGGGCTCTCCGGAACGTTGCGCCGCACGACCAGCACACCCAGCCCGATGATCGCTCCGAGCACGAACGACAGTCGCCAGCCGAGGTCGACCGGGAAGATCGCGGTGTTCAGCATCAGCACCGCGAGCAGCGACCCGCCGATCCCGCCGAGCCAGTAGCTGCCGTTGATCGACACGTCCACACGCCCGCGGCGCGCGGCGGGGATGAGCTCGTCGATCGCGGAGTTGATCGCGCTGTACTCACCGCCGATCCCCATCCCGGTGACGAACCGGAACGCGAAGAACCAGGCCGGAGAGAAGGTCAGCGCGGTGAGCACCGTGCCGAGCAGGTAGATCCCGAGCGTGACCATGAACAGGCGCTTGCGGCCGAAGCGATCGGTCAGCTGCCCGAACACCAGCGCGCCGAAGCAGGCGCCAGCGATGTACAGCGACGCTGCCCATCCGGAGACGTCGCCTTCGGTGAGGCCCGTCCCCGCACCGTGTTCGGAGATGCGGCTCGAGATCGCGCCCACCACGTTCACCTCGAGGCCGTCGAGGATCCACGCGGTGCCCAGGCCGGCGATCACGATCCAGTGAAAGCGCGACCAGGGGAGGCGATCCAGGCGCGCCGGGATCTTCGTGCAGATCGTGTCCCTCTGCACGCCCCGCGCCTCGGGTTCGTGGCGCTCCCGGCCGCTCAACGCCTTCCCCGATGCGCTCGCGCTCTCATTCGCCCCCGTCGTACCCGGCGGCCCTGGTGCGAAACGGCGCGCGGGGTGGCGGGTGGTGCTACAGGCGCGTGGGTGCGCCCGCTCGGCGGCGCAGGGCCGCCGCCCGCCGGCTCGGCGAGCGCGCCGTTCGCCCCGCCGAGATGCTCGGGGGCTGGGGATCCGGGGGCACCGGGCTCGGATCCGGGGTGGGCGTCGGCGGCACCGGGTCAGACGGCGGCAGAGGCCCCGGGTCCGGTGCCCCCGGCGTCGGTGCGGGCCCAGGCGGTGTCGGCCCCGGCGGGACCGGATGGGGCGGCGCAGCGGCGCCGATCGGCGCGCGCAGGCGCAGGTAGGCAAGGCGAATCGCCGTCCTGTCGACTGCCGACAGGTCGCGCGCCCTCAGTTCTTCCCACGCCACGGCCCTCTCCTTCGGTCTGCCCGTCTGTCGGCGCCCTACCCCGCCGCTGAAGCGCCAAACGAAACGCGGACACCCGTTGGACGCTCCGCCCGTTTGACCCCACCAGGCGCGCGGTAGGGCATTGGTAGACCGACCACAGGGAGGTAGCAAGCAGATGGTTGCATTGATCGTTTTGCTGTTGATCGTCGCGTTGTTCGGCGGCCTGGGCTTCGCCGCGCACGTGCTCTGGATCGTGCTGCTCGTGGCGCTCGCGCTGTGGGTGCTGGGCTTCCTCATCGGCGGAGCCGAGCACGGGATGGGCCGGCGCCGCTGGTACGGGCGATGGTGAGCTTCCGCTCGCACCGTGGCCCGTGACCTCGCGGAAGCGCGGCCCTCACTGCGCGCTCTCCGCGCGCCTTGAGGTCTGCCGATGAGCGCCGGCGCCGCGCCGTGGATCGACTGGGCGACCGCCGAGGTGGAGGCGGGCGCCCTGTCGGTCGCGCTCGCCGGCGATCGCCCGAAGGGCTGGCGCCGGCACTTCGTCGCGGTGCTCGACGTGCTCGACGTGGGCAGCGGGGGCTGGGGGCGCGTTCGCGCCAAGAAGGACCGGATCGAGGTGCTCGACATCCACGAGGGCTCCGAGGAGCGGCTGCGCCAGATGCTCGAAGGCGCCGTCGGCCAGGCGAACGCCGACACCCACGCCCTTCGAGGCGGCGAAGCGGGGGTGGACGAGAGCGAGGACGACCCCGAAGCGCAGCATGAGCTCGCAGACCGCCGCATGACCGACACGTTCCGGTCGTTCGCGCGACGCCGTCAGACGGGCGAGCCCGCGTCGTCCGGCGCGTGATGGTCGTCCGTCGCACACCGTCCAAGCCGCGGCCCTCACGGGTGGGGCGGCCTCCCAAACGCCTCACGTTCCGGCGCGTGGCAGCGTTCGGAGGGGTGAGATCCCGAGACGACAGAGAGGACGCCCCGATGACCGCCATCGCCGACCGCGCCGACCGCTTTCTCGAGCTGCACAGGGGAGCGAGACCGCTGCTGATGCCCAACGCCTGGGATGGGGGCTCGGCCCGGATGCTCGCGTCGCTCGGCTTCGAGGCGATCGCGACCACGAGCAGCGGGTTCGCTGCGACGCTCGGGCGGCTCGACTACGGCGCGAGCCGGGAGGAGATGCTCGCCCACTCCCGGGAGCTCGTCGACGCGGTCACGGTGCCGGTGTGCGCCGACATGGAGGACTGCTTCGCCGACGATGCAGACGGCGTCGCCGAGACCGTCCGGCTCGCGCTCGAGACCGGGCTCGCGGGATGCTCGATCGAGGACTGGGACCAGAGCGCGCGCGAGCTGCTCCCGATCGATGTGGCAGCCGAGCGCGTGCGCGCAGCCGCCGAGGCGGCGCATGCGAGCGGTGGCGCCCGCATGGTGCTCACGGCGCGCGCGGAGAACCACATCCGCGGCGTCACCGACCTCGGCGACACCGTCGAGCGCCTGCAGGCCTACCAGGAGGCGGGGGCGGACGTGCTGTTCGCTCCGGGGCTGGTCGGCGAGGCCCACCTCCGCGAGGTGATCGCCTCGGTCGACCTTCCCGTCAACGTGCTCGTCGTGCGCGGCACGCCCACGGTCGACGAGCTCGCCGCCCTCGGTGTCAGCCGCGTCTCGGTCGGCGGGGCGTTCGCGTTCGCAGCGCTCGGCGCCGCCGCCGAGGCGGGCCGGGAGCTGTTCGAGCAGGGCAGCTACGGCTACCTGGATGGAGCCGCCGCGGGCATCAAGGCCGCGCGCGGAGCGTTCACCGTCTGAGCCTTTACAGGCCCGCCGGCGGCACCCTCGAGCAGCCGGGCACGATCGCACGCGCTGGCTGCCACTCGAACCGAACAGCGCCCGTCCGACGCTGACGGCCGCCAACGTGAACGGGAGGGCCCGCGATGAGTGATGCACCGATCTGCACGCACCTCGACACCGTGGAGGTCACCGACGTACCCACACGCGCCGCGGTGCCCGGATGTGAGGAGTGCCTGAAGATCGGAGGGCGCTGGCTGCACCTGCGCGTGTGCCGCACCTGCGGGAAGGTCGGCTGCTGCGACTCCTCTCCCAACAAACACGCCTCCGCGCACGCCGGCGCCGAAGGCCACCCGATCCTCAGCTCGATCGAGCCGGGCGAGGATTGGTCCTGGTGCGTCGTCGACGAAGTCGGGTTCGTGCTGGACTAGCGCTGCGGCGCGCCGGAACTCTCGCGCCAGGCGCGCACGTAGGGCGCCAGCCACGCCGCGAGCTCGCCGAAGCCCTCCGCGCGAACCCGGTACACGCGCCGCTGCCCCTCGATGCGCCGCTCCACGAGCCCTGCCTCGCGGAGGATCCGCAGGTGGCGGGAGGTGTTCGGCTGGCTGAGGCCCGTCGCCTCCGCGATCTCGGCGACCGGTCGCTGCGCTCCCAGCAGCAGGTCGAGGATCTCGCGGCGGGCGGGCTCGGCCACCACCTCGAACTTCGACGCCACGAGTGCATCCAATCATCTATTTATATGTTTTTCAAGACATATATGTCGTGCAACGCGCGGTGGCTTCGTCCAAGGGCCGTCCATAAACTCTCAAGGAGGACACCATGCAGTACCTGATCCAGATCTACGCCAACGGCTCCGTCGACTGGGACTCCATGCCCGCCGCCGAACGCGAAGCGATCACCGCCGAGTACATCGCGATCAACGACCGTCCGGGCGTGATCGGCGGCGCGCAGCTCCAGCCGGTCGAGACCGCCACCACCGTGCGCGTGGAGGACGGGCGCACGCTCACCACCGACGGCCCCTTCGCGGAGACGAAGGAGGTGCTCGCCGGCTACTACCTGTTCGAGGCCGACGACATCGACGCTGCGATCGAGGTCGCGGCCCTGCTGCCGGCCGCCCGCATGGGCCAGGGGGTCGAGGTGCGCCCGCTGGTGGAACGCTGATCGACGGGCCGAGCCACAGCGAGCAGGCGTTCCGCGAGCACTGGGGCCGCGTCGTCGCGGCGCTGGTGGGCTTCCTCGGCGACATCGAGCTCGCCGAGGAGGCCGCCGCGGACGCGTTCGCGCTCGCAGCCGAGCGCTGGGATCGCGACGGCGTGCCCCAGCACCCCGCCGCGTGGCTCATCGCGACCGCGCGCAACCGCACCGTCGACCGCCTCCGCCGCCGGCGCGCGCTCGCCGCGAAGGCTCCCCTCCTCGCCCGTGCCGAGCCGGAACCCGAGCAATCCCATTCGGACACGATGATCGAGCAGCTCGAGGACACCGAGTTCGCCGACGAGCGGCTGGAGCTGATCTTCACCTGCTGTCACCCGTCGCTCTCGATCGAGGCGCAGGTGGCGCTCACCCTGCGCGCGCTCGGCGGGCTCTCGGTGGCGCAGATCGCCGCCGCGTTCCTGGTGCCCGAGGCGACGATGACGCAGCGGCTCGTGCGCGCCCGGCGCAAGATCCGCGACGCGGGCATCCCCTTCCGGATCCCGCCCGCGCACCTGCTCCCGGAGCGCCTCGCCTCGGTGCTGGCGGTCGTCTACCTGATCTTCAACGCCGGCTACGACGGCACGCCCCCGGGCGCCGGATCCGGGGAGGGGCCCGCGTCCCGACACGAGCTCGTTGAGGAGGCGATCCGTCTCGGGGTCGCGCTCGTCGAGCTGATGCCCGACGAGCCCGAGGCGTTCGGCCTGCTCGCGTTGATGCTGCTGCAGGACTCCCGGCGCGCCGCTCGCATGCGCAACGGCGAGCTCGTGCTGCTCGCAGACCAGGACCGCTCGCTGTGGGACCGCGGTCAGATCGCCGCGGGTGAGAAGGCGCTCCGGCGCGCCCTTGCGCTGCGCGGGCGCGGTCAGTACGTGCTGCAGGCAGCGATCGCCGCCCAGCACGTGCGCGATCAGGTCGATTGGGCGGAGATCGCAACGCTCTACGGCGAGCTCGCGCGCCTCACGGGCTCGCCCGTGGTCGAGCTCAACAGGGCCGCCGCCCTCGCCGAAGCGGAGGGCCCGCTCGCGGGTCTCGCCGCGATCGAGGGCATCGATGGGCTTGCGCTGGAGGACTACCGGTACCTGCACTCCGCGCGCGGCGAGCTGCTGCGCCGCCTCGGGCGCAGCGAGGAGGCGCGCTCCGCCTACCTGCGCGCCGTCGAGCTGGGCGGCCCCGAGCACGAGCTGCGGTTCCTGCGCAGGCGTCTGGACGCGCTCGGGTGAGCCGCCCGGGCTACGCTCAGCGCATGCCCGAGGAGCCCGTACCGCCGATCGAGGAGATCCTGCGCACGCGCACGGGCGAGGAGCTCGAGCTCAACGACCGTCATCTGAACCCGCAGCTCGGGCGGATCGTGCGCACGCTCGGGTTCCACCGCACGTGGACGGGCGGCGAGGGCGCATACCTGATCGACAGCGACGGGGAGCGCTACCTGGACCTGTTCGGCGGATACGGCGTGTTCGCCGTCGGGCGCAACCACCCGGAGGCGATCGCCGCGGTCGAGCAGGTGATGGGCGCGCGCACCGGCAACATGCCCCAGCTCGGCACGACCCTCCTGAGCGGCGTGCTCGCCGAGCAGCTCCTCGCGCGCGCGCCCGACAGCGTCGACGCGATGGTGCCCGCCAACACCGGCACCGAGGCGGTCGAGGCTGCGATCAAGATCGCGCGGGCGGCAACGGGGCGCGCCCGGGTGCTCTATGCCGAGCACGCCTTCCACGGGCTCACGCTCGGCTCGCTGTCGCTCAACGGCAACAGCGAGTTCCGAGACGGCTTCGGGCCGCTGCTGCCCGGCTGCGAGCCGGTTCCCTTCGGGGACCTGGCCGCGCTCGAGCGGGAGCTCGCCCGTGGGGACGTCGCGGCGTTCGTCGTCGAGCCGGTGCAGGGCAAGGGCGTCAACATCCCCGCCCCCGGCTACCTGCCGGGGGCGCAGGAGCGCGTGCAGGCCGCGGGTGCGCTGTTCGTGTGCGACGAGGTCCAGACCGGCGTGGGGCGCACGGGGCGCTTCCTCGCGCTCGAGCACTGGGACCTCCGGCCCGACATCGTCTGCCTGGCGAAGGCGCTGTCCGGCGGGCTCGTGCCGATCGGCGCAGTGCTCGTCTCGCGCAGCGCGTTCGCAGCGGTGTTCGACGGCATGGAACGCGCCGTGCGCCACGGCTCCACGTTCGGCGGCAACGACCTCGCCGCCGCCGCCGCGCTCGCCACGCTGCGGATCCTCGACCGCGAGCGCCTCGTGCAGCGCTCGGCGGAGATGGGGGAGCTGCTGCTCGAGCTCACCCGCCCGCTCGCCGATCGCTTCGAGGTCGTTCGCGAGGTCCGCGGGCTCGGCCTGATGTGGGCGATCGAGTTCGGACCGCCCGCGGGCTCGGGCGCGCGGCGGCTCTGGGAGCGCGTCGAGGCGCGCCAGCCCGGGCTGTTCGCGCAGCTCGTCACCGTGCCGCTGTTCCACGAGCACCGCATCTTCTGCCAGGTCGCCGGGCACCACATGAACGTGATCAAGGCCCTCCCCGCGCTCACCATCTCCGAGGAGGACGTGCGCGGTTTCGCAGCCGCGCTGCAGGAGACGATCGCGCACGCCGAGCGCTACCCCGCAGCGCTCGCGCGTTTCGGGCTGCGCACCGGCCTCAGGGCCGCCCGCGTTCGTCGCTAGCCTAGTCCGCCGTGCCGGCACGCCGAGAGGACATACGCAACGTTGCGATCGTCGCCCACGTCGACCACGGCAAGACCACGCTGGTGGACGCCATGCTCTGGCAGTCCGGCGCGTTTCGCCAGGGCCAGGACGTCGCCACGCGCGTGCTCGACTCGATGGACCTCGAGCGCGAGAAGGGCATCACGATCCTCGCCAAGAACACCTCGCTGCACTACGGCGGCGTGAAGCTCAACATCATCGACACGCCCGGACATGCGGACTTCGGCGGCGAGGTCGAGCGTGGCCTGACGATGGTCGACGGCGTGCTGCTGCTCGTGGACGCCTCCGAGGGACCGCTCCCCCAGACGCGTTTCGTCCTGCGCAAGGCGCTCGCCGCGCAGCTGCCCGTGATCCTCGTCGTAAACAAGGTCGACCGATCCGACGCGCGCGTGGCGGAAGTGGTCGACGAGGTGTACGAGCTGTTCCTCGAACTCGACGCCGACGAGCACCAGATCGAGTTCCCGATCGTCTACTGCAACGCCAAGGCGGGTGTCGCCTCGCTCGGCTACGAGCCCGGACAGGAACTCGCCGGCAGCGATCTGAAACCGCTGCTCGACCTGCTCCTGGAGCACATCCCCCCGCCCGTCCACGAGGAGGGGCACCCCCTGCAGGCGCTCGTCACCAACCTCGACGCCTCGCCCTACGTCGGGCGCCTGGCGATCTGCCGGGTTCGCAACGGGTCGATCCGCAAGGGCCAGCAGATCGCGTGGTGCCGAGCCGACGGCTCGATCCAGCGTGTGCAGGTCGCCGAGCTCTACGTCACCGAGGCGCTCGAGCGCGTCGACGCCGCCGAGGCCGGCCCCGGCGAGATCATCGCCGTCGCGGGGATCGCGGACGTCACGATCGGCGAGACGCTCGCCGATCCCGACGATCCTCGCCCGCTGCCCGTGATCACCGTCGACGAGCCCGCGATGTCGATCACGCTCGGGGTCAACAACTCGCCGCTGGCCGGCAAAGACGGCGACAAGATGACCGCTCGACAGATCAAGGAGCGGCTCGATCGCGAGCTCGTGGGCAACGTGTCGCTGCGCGTGCGCGACACCGAGCGGCCCGACACCTACGAGGTGCAGGGACGCGGCGAGCTGCAGCTCGCCGTCCTCGTGGAGATGATGCGTCGCGAGGGCTTCGAGCTGACCGTCGGGCAGCCCCGCGTGCTCGAGCGCGAGATCGACGGCAAGCGCCACGAGCCGGTCGAGCGGCTGTCGGTAGACGTGCCCGAGGATCACGTCGGCACCGTCACGCAGCTGCTCGCCACGCGCAAAGGCCGCATGGAGCACATGGCCAACCACGGCACCGGCTGGGTGCGGATGGACTACGTCGTCCCCGCCCGTGGCCTGATCGGGTTCCGCACCGAGTTCCTCACCGAGACCCGCGGCACCGGGATCATGCACCACGTCTTCGAGGCGTGGGAGCCGTGGGCGGGGGAGCTGCTCACCCGCCACAGCGGTGCGCTCGTCTCCGACCGCGGCGGCCAGACGGTGTCCTACTCGCTGATGACGCTGCAGGAACGCGGGCAGCTGTTCGTCGGTCCCGGCGAGGAGGTCTACGAGGGCATGATCATCGGCGAGAACGCGCGCTCGGAGGACCTCGACGTCAACCCCGTCAAGGAGAAGCACCTGACCAACATGCGCTCCTCCACCGCCGACGTCCTCGTGCGGCTCGACGCGCACCGCCGGCTCACGCTCGACGAGGCGCTCGAGTTCGTGCGCGACGACGAGTCCGTGGAGGTCACCCCCACCGCGGTCCGCATGCGCAAGGCCGAGCTGTCGAAGGTCCAGCGCCTGAAGGCGGTGAGGCAGGCGCGCAAATGAGGTCCGCCCCCGCCGTGTCCGCCGGCTCCGCCGCGTCCGCTGCCGGCTCGGGCCGGCACGCCGGCGGCGTCGAGCTGCGAGGCCTGTTCAAGTCGTTCGGGCCGATCGAGGCGGTGCGCGGGATCGACGTGAGCGTCACGCGGGGCGAGACGGTCGCGCTGCTCGGCCCCAACGGCGCCGGCAAGTCCACCACGATCGACATGATGCTCGGCCTCGCGCAGCCCGACCGCGGGAGCGTGAGCGTGTTCGGCCGCGAGCCATCCGCAGCGATCGCAGCAGGCGCCGTCGGCGCGATGCTCCAGACCGGCTCGCTGCTGCGCGACCTGAGCGTGCGCGAGCTGCTCGACATGATGGCGTCGCTCTACCCCTCGCCGATGCCCGTCCAGGAGGCGCTCGTGCTCACGGGCGCGGACGCCTTCGCCGACCAGCGCACGCAGAAGCTCTCCGGCGGGGAGACCCAGCGCGCGCGTTTCGCCGTCGCGCTCGTATCCGACCCCCAGCTGCTCGTGCTCGACGAGCCGACCGCCGCGATGGACGTCGAGGGGCGTCGCGCGTTCTGGGAGACGATGCGCGGCTTCGCCGCACGCGGACGCACGATCGTGTTCGCCACCCACTACCTCGAGGAGGCCGACGCGTACGCGGACCGCGCCGTGCTGATGGCCGCAGGCCGGATCGTCGCCGACGGGCCCACCACCGAGATCCGCGCGATGGTGGGTACCCGCACGATCCGCGCCACGCTGCCCGACGCGCCGCTGGAGGCGCTCGCCGGGCTGCCCGGGGTGACCGGCGCCGAGCGCCGCGGCGAGGCGATCGTGCTCACCTGCAGCGACTCCGATGCCGCGATCCGGGCGCTGCTCGCAGCGCACCCCGGCGTGCGCGACATCGAGATCGCCGCAGCGGGTCTGGAGGAGGCGTTCCTCGAGCTCACCTCCGCGCGCGCGCAGGCGGATCGCCGCTCGTGAGCATGTTCCCCTACATGCGCTACGAGCTGCTGCGCGTGCTGCGCAACCGTCGCTTCTTCCTGCTCTCGCTCGGGTTCCCGCTCGTGCTCTACTTCCTGATCGCCGGGCCCAACCACAACGTGAGCAACCTCAGCGGCACGGGCCTGTCCGCGCCGCTCTACTACATGCTCGGCCTGACCTCGTTCGGGACGATGGGCGCGATGCTCTCGTGCGGGGGGAGGATCGCCGCCGAGCGCGACGCCGGGTGGAACCGTCAGCTGCGCATCACCCCGCTCTCGCCGCGCGCCTACATCGCCGCGAAGGTGCTCACCGCCTACGTGATGGCCTGTATGAGCATCGCCGCTCTGTACCTCGCCGGCGCGTCGCTCGGGGTGAGCATCGCCGCCGGCCGATGGCTCGAGATGACCGGCCTGATCCTCGTCGCGCTGATCCCGCTCGCGCCGCTCGGGATCGCGCTCGGCCACCACATCAAAGCCGACTCGGTCGGCCCCGCGATCGGGGGCAGCATCTCGCTGCTGGCGTTCCTCGGCGGCACCTGGTTCCCGATCACCGGCCACGGCTTCCTCCACGGCGTCGCCCAGGAGCTCCCGTCCTACTGGCTCGTCCAGGCCTCCCACGTGGGGCTCGGCGCCAGGGCCTGGCCCGCGCACGCGTGGCTCGTGATCGCGGGCTGGACCGCCGCCCTGAGCGTGGTCGCGTTGCGCTCCTACCGACGCGACACGGGCCGGGCCTGAGCGGCTAGGGTACGCGCGACCCGCCGACCGCGGGGTCGCCGCATACCCCCCGAGGATGACCGCGGCCCACGGACCCCGCCGACCCAGGAGCAATCGATGAACGTATCCACGCGTCTGCGCGTGTTCGTCACCGTCGCCACGACTCTCCTAGTGCTAGCCGCGTCCGCCTGCCTGTCCCTGCCGGTCAACGGTGCCGGGATCGGCGCAGCGAGCGCGTCCGCCGCCGAACCGAACATCAAATACAAAGACGAGAACCAGCAGGAATACGAACACCAGCTCGCCGCCAGGGAAATCCAGGCCGCCACGTTCAACAAGCGGATCCGCAGCCTGCACATCCTCACCAAGAACGGCGAGTACTTCCGCTACAAGTACCCCAAGAAAGGCGAGCCCGCGCTCGCCGCGCAGCTCACCGCCAAGCACATCCCCGTCACGATCCTCACGCCCGAAGAGGCCAAACGAGAAGCCTCCAAAGCACCCGTCAAACACAAAATCCGCTACATCGTGGGCGGGATCCTGATCGTCGTGATCGTGGTCGTCGGCGGCGTGCTCTTGTGGAACCGCCGCCGCAAACGCCTCGAGGAATAGGCGAAGCGCCTCGCGCGCCGCACCGATGCCGGCACATCCGGGCGGGGGGCCCGGCGAGGCGGCCCGGCAGGTCGGGCGGCGCTCAGCAGTGGGGCCGGCGCCGCACCTTCCCGGGGCGCCGGTCCGCCTTCGAGCGAAGCGCGTGCATGCTCGCGGCGACGTCGCTGCCGAGCATGTCCACCATGTCGCGTGAGAAGTTCTCCTTGACGACCATGCGCAGCACGGTGACGTGCTCGGCGTCGGCGGGGAGTGTGTAGGCGGGGACGATCCAGCCCCGCTCGCGCAGCAGCCGCGAGAGCGCGAACAGGTCGAGCTCCGGCTCGGTGGCCCGCGCGGCCACGACCGGGAACTCCGAGCCGTCGGTGATCACCGCGAGGCCGTCGATCGCCGCCAGACGCCGGGCGAGCGCGTGCGAGTTGGCGAGCATGCTCTGCACGATCTGCGTGTAGCCCTCGCGCCCCAGCCGCAAGAAGGCGAAGTACTGCAGGATCACCGAGGAGGACGGCCGCGAGAAGTTCAGCGAGTAGTTGGGCATGTCGCCGCCGAGGTAGTTGATGTGGAACACCAGCTCCTCGGGCAGGTCCCCGGCGTCGCGGAACACCACGGTGCCCATCCCGGGGTACACGAGGCCGAACTTGTGGTTCGAGACGTTGATCGAGCGCACCGAGGGCAGCCGGAAGTCCCAGCGCTCCTCGGGCCGCGCGAACGGCACGATGAAGCCGCCCGAGGCTGCATCGACGTGGAGCGGGATGCGCAGGCCGCGCTCGCGCTCGATCCGCTGCAGCAGCGCGTCGATCGAGGTGAGGTCGTCGCTCTGCCCTGTGAACGTCGTGCCGAGCAGGCCGGCCACGCCGATCGTCCGCTCGTCCAGGAGCGGCTCGACCTGCTCGGCGCCGATCGTGAAGCGGTCCTCGGCCATCGGCGCAACGCGGGCCTCCACCTCGAAGTAGCGCGCGAACTTCTCCCAGCAGGTGTGCACGTCCGCGCCGAGCACCATGTTGGGGCGCTCCGTCGGCTCGCCGGCCGCTTCGCGCCGGCGCTGCCAGGAGCGCTTGTGGGCGAGCATCGCCAGCATGATCGCCTCCGAGGAGCCGATCGTCGCCGTGCCCGTCGCCCGGCCGCCGGGCGGCGCATGGAACAGGCGCCCGGTGATCGTCACCACGCGCTCGTGGATCACCTCGCTCTGGGGGTACTCGTCCTGGTCGATCAGGTTCTTCGCGAGCGTCTCCGCCGCGAGCAGGTCCGCGTGGGGCTCCATCCAGCTCGTCACGAACGACGCCAGGTTGAGCGCGGGGTTGCCGTCGAGGTTGAGCTCGTCGTGCACGAGCTGGTAGGCCGCGTCCGATGCGAGCCCCTTCGGAGGCAGCACGAACTTGGGGATGTCGTGCGAGAACGAGCGGCCCGCGTAGGTGGGGGTGAGGGTCTCGTCGCTGTCCACCCTGAGCGTGTGCATGTCGTCTCCTTGGCGGTCGGGTCCGCGCCGCCGAGGCGGTCGCTCGCTTGTGCTTGTCCGAGAGGTGCGCGGATCATTGCGCGCACGCCGGGCGCCGTCGAACATGAGAACGAGACTCAGTCTTATGTTAGGCTGCGGCGGTGAGCACGAGCGGCGCGACCCCCGCGTTCGAGCTTCGGGCGGCGAGCGTGCGGCTCGGCGGCACGACGGTGTGGAGCGAGCTGAGCGCGTCGGTCGCGCGCGGTGAGTTCGTCGCGCTGCTGGGCGCCAACGGATCTGGCAAGTCCACGCTCCTGCGGGTGCTGCTCGGGGCGCTGGCGCTCAGCGCGGGCTCGGCGGACGTCCTCGGCGCCGCGCCCGGCCGCTCAGCGCGGGCGGTCGGATACCTGCCCCAGCGCCGCGCGTTCGACAGCGGCACCCGCCTGCGCGGCAGGGACATCGTGCGCCTCGGCCTCGACGGCGATCGCTACGGGCTGCCGCTGCCCGGACGGCGCGCGAGCGCCGCGGCACGCGCGCGCGTGGCAGAGGCGATCGAGCTCGTCGGCGCGTCAGCCTATGCGGGCCGCGCGATCGGCGAGGCCTCCGGGGGCGAGCAGCAGCGGCTCCTGATCGCCCAGGCGCTCGTGCGCAAGCCGGACCTGCTGCTGCTCGACGAGCCGCTCGACGGGCTGGACCTGCCGAGCCAGGCCGCCGTCGCTGCGCTCGTGGCGCACATCTCCCGCTCCCACGGGATGGCCGTGCTGCTCGTTGCCCACGACGTCAACCCGCTGCTCCCGTACCTGGACCGCGTGATCTACCTCGCGGGGGGTCGCGCCGTGGAGGGCACCGTCGAGGAGGTGATCACGGCCGAGACGCTCAGCGAGCTGCACGGGGTGCCGATCGAGGTGCTGCGCGCCTCCGACGGCCGGCTCGTGGTCGTCGGTGCCCCCGACCCTCCCGCGCACCACCACGACCGCCACAACCGCGCCGGCGCGGGCGCCGCCGCGCACAGCGGCGCGCACGCCCACTGACCCGCCGATGAGCCCCCATCTCGGCCCCAACGTCGCCCAAGACGTCAGCGAGCTCGTGGAATACCACTTCATGGTCAACGCGCTGCTCGCCGGCGCGATCGTCGCGGTGACCGCGGGCGTGGCGGGATGGCTGATGGTGCTGCGTGCGGAGGCGTTCGCGGGGCACACGCTCTCGGTGATGGCGTTCCCCGGCGCGAGCGCCGCCGCGCTCGCAGGGATCCCCGCGGCCTGGGGCTACTACGCCGCATGCGCGCTCGCCGCGCTCGCGATCGGGCGCACGGGGTCGCTCCGCGGCGGGCGGACGCCAGCGCCCAGGGGCGAGGCCGCAGCGGGGATCGCGCTCGTGCAGGCCGCCGCGCTCGCCGCGGGGTTCCTGTTCCTCAGCCTCTACGGCGGCGTGCTCGGCGACCTCGAGAGCGACCTGTTCGGCACGTTCCTCGGCGTCTCCGACGAGCGCCTGATCACCCTGCTGGTGGTGGGGGCCGCGGTGCTGGCGGTGCTCGCCGCGATCGCGCGTCCCCTGGTGTTCGCGTCGGTCGACCCCGACGTCGCCGCCGCGCACGGCGTCCGCGTGCGCGCGCTCGGAAGCGTGTTCCTGCTCGCGCTCGGGCTGGCGGTCGCAGCGGCCAGCCAGGTTACGGGCGCGCTGCTGGTGTTCTCGCTGCTCGTCGGCCCCGCGGCGAGCGCGCAGGCGCTCACCTCGCGCCCCCTCGCGAGCCTCGTGCTGACCGTGGCGCTCGGTCTGATCGTCGCGTGGGTGGGGCTCGGCGTCTCCTACTTCTCCACCTATCCCGCCGGGTTCTTCATCGCGACGGCCTCGTGCCTGGTCTACGTGCTCGCGCGCCTGCTCGCGGGCCTGCGCTCCCGCCGCGGCGGTCCGCGGGCGAGGCTCCCCGCCGCCGAGCCCGCGCCGGGGGAGGTGCTCGCCTGATGCTCTCCCAGGAGTTCATGCGCAACGCCCTGCTCGCGGGCACGTTCGTCGCGCTCGCGTGCGGCGCCTGCGGCTGGTTCCTCGTGCTGCGCGCGCAGGTGTTCGCCGGCGACGCCCTCGGCCACGTGGCGTTCCCCGGCGCGCTCGCCGCAGCCGCGGCGGGGATCGACGAGCGCGTGGGCCTGTTCGCCGCCACGGTGCTCGTCGCGATCGCGATCGGCCTGCTCGGGCGCGACGCGCTCGCCGGCCGGGCCGGCGCCGGCGGTGCGGGGGCGCGCGGCAGCGAGGACACCGCGATCGGAATCGCGTTCACGTTCGTCCTGGGGCTCGGCGTGCTGTTCCTGACGCTGTTCAGCCGCGGTTCGGGCGGGGCGGCGGGGGTGCAGGCCGCACGCACCCTGTTCGGGTCGATCTTCGGGTTGAGCGCCGGTCAGGCGAGGCTCGCGGCGGCGATCGGCGCGGCGGCCACGCTCGCGCTCGCCGCGATCGCGCGGCCGCTGCTGTTCGCCACCGTCACCCCCGGGGTGGCGCGGGCGCTCGGCGTGCGCACGCGGGTGCTCGACCTCGCGTTCCTCGCGCTGCTCGGGGTGGTGGTGGCCGAGGCGGCCCAGGCCGTCGGCGCGCTGCTGCTGCTCGTGCTGCTCGCCGCGCCCGCGCTCGCCGCCCACCGGCTCGTGGCGCGGCCGCTCGCGGGCGTGTGCGCCGCGGCGGCGCTCGCGGTCGCGTCCACCTGGGCGGGCCTCGTGCTCGCCTACGCGGTTCCCTCGCTGCCGCCGAGCACCGCGATCGTCGGCGCGGCGGTGCTCGCGAGCTCGCTCGCCCTCGGCTGCAGGGGGCTCGCGGCGATGCTCGCCTGAGCGCCGGAGAGGGGCCCGCGGAAGCCGCTCGCCGCGCGGAGCGGCGCCGGGGCGCCCGCGTGCAGGTAGCAGGCCACGCACGCCAGCACGCAGACGGCCTCGACGAGCAGCAGCGGGCCGGAGTCCTCCACGAGGGTGCCCACGAGCCCCGCGACGAGCGCTCCGGCGAAGAGCGCCGCGAGCACGGGATCCTCGTCCAGCAGCCGGCGGCGCGCCCGCGCGCCGAGCACGGCGGCGAGCGTCGCGACGGCGGTCGCGATCGCCATGCCGGGCTCGATCGCCGCTTTGACCCCTGCGCCGTAGCGGCGGCGCAGCACGTCGTCGAGCTCGGCGCCGGTGCGCGCGTGCAGGATGCCGTGGGGGTGGCCCAGCGCCACGTCGAGCCCCAGCAGGGCTGCGAGCGCCAACGGCGCGCACAGCACCGGCGCCAGCTCGCGGCCCCAGCGCCACGGCGCGCGGCGCGGCCGGGGCAGGAGCAGCGCGGCGGCCACCGCGAAGGCTGCGCACGCGATCACCACACCGCCGATCCCGGCGCCGAGCTGGGGGGAGCCCTCGAGCAGCGCAAGCCCCGCGCCCGCCCACGCGAACAATGCGGCCGCACGGACGCTGCGGCCGGGCGTGCGCCCGTGCAGCGCAGCCGCGCAGGCCGCCAGCACGAGCACCGCGAGCCCCGACTTCAGCTCGTTGCCGATCCCGTGGAACCGCGCACCGCCCGCCGGGTCGGGGCCGGCGAGCGAGCGGACCAGCAGCTGCGAGCCCGCCAGCGCGTCGGTGGCGAGCACGAGAACCGTCGTGAGCGCAGGCGCGAGCACGGCTCGCGGCCACCGCAGCAGCGCGTCGGTGATCGCACCGAGGGCGAGCGCGCCCGCTGCGATCGCTGCGTACTCCACCGGCGCGGTTGGCGCGAGCGCGGCGGGGACGAGCGACACGATCGGCGACCAGAGCACGCCGAGCGCCCCGGCGCGAACCGCAGCAGCGCGCTTGCGCGGGCCGCGCGCAGCGACGATCAGCAGAGCCCACGCGCCGAGCAGGATCGCGAGCGCCGGCAGGCGGCGCCCGGGGATCTCCCGCAGGCGCTCCATCAACACCGGCAGCGGCACGCTCGCCGGTCCGCGCGCGCGGATCGCCGAGCCGACGATCGCGCCCGGAAGCGGACGCGCGCCCGCCTCGAGGTGGGCGAGGATCGTGGGAGCCACGTCGATCGACGCGATCAGGCCACGCTCGGCGGTGCTCGCGGAGGTGAGCATGCCGTTGGCGGCGGGGCGCGCATCCGCGAGCCCCGCCGCGCCCGCCCACAGCAGATCCCCCGGTGCCACGGTCTCGCCGGGCAGGGGCGCTTCGCCCTGCCCGGACACCCTCTGGAGGGCGATCACCAGCTCGCCGGGGGTGCGCGAGGCGACCAGCGCGGCCAGCTGGCGCACTCCGGCGCCACCCGGCTCGAGGTCTGCCACGACGAGCGCGTGCGTGCGCAGCATCGCGGCGACCCGCGCCGCCACGGTTGCGGGCGGCCCGAGCGACACCGCCGCCACCCGGCCCGCGCGGTTCGCCGCCGCCGCCGCATCCGTGTCGGCGCCGCCGCCTGCTCCCACGTAGGCCGCGCCGCCGGGGACGAGGCCCGCGAGCAGCCCCGGCTCGAGCTCCGCCGGGGCCGCGGCGGCCCGCTCGCGGGCGGCCGCCCAGCCGGCGACCGCGCAGCCGTGCAGCGTGGCCGGCACCGCCGAGCGGCACGCGCCGGTCAACGCCAGCGCCGGTGGCCGGGCGGCGTACTGCGCCGCCGACACGCGCGCGCCCTGGCTGAGATCGAGCAGCAGCTGCGCGCGCGAGTAGGGGCCCTGCGCCGCCGAGACGATCCCGGGCGTGAGCCCGCTCGCCCGCAGCCCCTGTCCGCCGACGTCCGCGAACACGCCCAGTGCCGTGGGCGCCGGCCCCGCGCCGAGCGAGGCCCCGGGGCCGGAGGCGGCGAGGGCGGGGGCGGGGGCTGCGGCCAACGCC
>JAICYC010000090.1 GCA_025934395.1 Solirubrobacteraceae bacterium
CGGCACGCGCCGGTCAACGCCAGCGCCGGTGGCCGGGCGGCGTACTGCGCCGCCGACACGCGCGCGCCCTGGCTGAGATCGAGCACCAGCTGCGCGCGCGAGTAGGGGCCCTGCGCCGCGGAGACGATCCCGGGCGTGAGCCCGCTCGCCCGCAGCTCCCGTTCGCCGACGTCCGCGAACACGACCAGTGCCGTGGGCGCCGGCCCCGCGCCGAGCGACGCTCCGGGGCCGGAGGCGGCGAGGGCGGGGGCGGGGGCTGCGGCCAACGCCGCGAGCCCCGCACCGAGGACGCACGAGCGCGCCGCGCGGCGGGCGGGCCTCCTCAGCCCTCGACCCCCTCGGCGGCCACGCTTGCGCGCGCGCGCTGAGCCTGACCGGCACCGCCCTCGACGTTGATCCGCGGCAGCAGCCGCGCGAGCGAGGTGGGCAGCTGCCAGGTGCGCTCCCCGATCAGGTGCAGGGCCGAAGGCAGCAGCAGGCAGCGGATCACGATCGCGTCGAGGAACACGGCGCTTGCGAGGCTGAGCCCGAACATCTTGATCACCCGGTCTTCGCCGAGCATGAACGACAGGAACACGCACACCATGATCGCGGCAGCGGCGGTCACCACCCGTCCCGTGAGCGCCAGCCCCTCCGCCACCGCCCGCGAGTTCTCACGCGTCAACGTCCAGCGCTCATGGATGCGGGACACCAGGAACACCTCGTAGTCCATCGACAGGCCGAACACGATCGCGAACAGCATCACCGGGATGAACGACTCGATCGGGCCCTTCTCCACCCCGATCAGCGACCCGAGCCAGCCCCATTGGAAGATCGCAACGATCACGCCCAGCGACGCGCCGATGCTCAGCAGGTTCATGACCGCCGCCTGCACAGGGATCACCAGCGAGCGGAACACCACCGTCAGCAGCAGCGCGCTGAGCACGACCACCACGCCGATGAACAGCGGCAGCTTGTGCCCGAGCGTCGTGGCGAAGTCGATCGAGCCCGCCGTCACACCGCCCACGTACACGCTGCTGTGCGCGCTCGCCGCGATCGGCGGGATCACGTGCGAGCGCAGGTGCGAGACGAGCTCGCCCGTCGCGAGCGCCTGCGGCGAGGAGCGGGGGTACACGTTGAGCAGCGCGACGGTGCCGGACGGGCTGATGCGCGGCGGCGCGACGGCGACGACTCCGGGGGTTGCAGCGATCGCCGTCCGCAGCGCTTCCACCCCTTTGAGGTCGGTGGTGGCGCGGATGGTGGTCGGGGTGAGCGCGCCCCCGGTTCCCGTGCCCCTGTTGACGCGTTCGAGCTTCGGCACCGTCGCCACCACCTGCAGCGGCCCGTTGAAGCCTTCGCCGAAGCCGCGTGCGAGCAGCTCGTAGGCCCTGTGCGTGGTCTGGCCCGACGGGTCGTTTGACGCGTCGCTGGAGCCCAGCCGCAACGCCGTGGCGGGGGCGGCGATCAGCAGCATCAGCGCCGTGGAGACGATCGCGATCGTGGCGGGGCGGCGCTCGACCCAGCGGCTCCAGCGCAGCCACATGCGTCCCGCGCCGGCGAGCTCGGGCTGCTCTGCGGGCGCGATCGTGGCGCTGAGCGCGGCGCGCGCGGCCGTCCGGCGCCGGGCGCGGCGCCCTCCGGCGGCCACGCGGTGGCCCGCGAACGTGAGCAGCGCCGGCAGCAGGGTGAGCGAGCCGAGCATCACGAGCAGCACGCCGATCGACGCCGACAGCGCGACGCCGTAGAGGAAGCTCACTCCGAGCAGCATCATCCCGAGCAGCGCGATCACAACGGTGCACCCGGCGAACAGGACCGCCCGGCCAGCGGTGTCGATCGCCTGGACCACCGACTCCCGGGGGTTCTCGAACGTGGGCCCCGGGGTCGCGTAGGCCTCCCGGTAGCGGGTGAGGATGAACAGCGCGTAGTCGATCCCCACACCGAGGCCGATCATCGCCGCGAGCTCGGAGGAGAAGTCGGGCGTGTCGACCACGTGCGTGAACAGCGCGATCACGCCGAGGCCCGTGCCGAGGCCGGCGAGCGCGGTTGCGATCGGCAGCCCCATCGCGATCAGCGAGCCGAACGTGAACAGCAGCACGATGATCGCGGCGAGCAGCCCGACCGCGGTGGAGACGCCGAAGCCCACCTGCTGGGTCATCTCGATCGCGAACCCGCCGAGCTCGACCTGCAGACCCGGCGCGGCGGCGGCCCTGGCGGCCCGCACCACGCGTTCGGGGGCCGCCTTGGGGAGCAGGTTCGCCTTTTCGTCGAACACCACGGTCGCGAACGCGATCCGGCCGTCCGCGGATATCGAGCGGGTCGCGCCGCCCGAGTAGGGGCTCTGCACGCTCGCGACGTGTGGCAGCGTGGCCACGTGCGCGAACATCGCGCTCATGCGGGAGCGCACCTGCGGGTCCAGCACCGACCCGTGGCTGACCGCGAACACGATCGTGTCGCGGTCGCCGGACTGCTGCGGGAAGCTCTTGGACAGGAGGTCCGACGCGCGTTGGGAGTCGGAGTTGGGCAGGGTGAAGTCGTTGGAGTAGCTGGTGCCGATCTGCTGTGCGAACGCGTTCACGAGGAACAGCAGGGCGACCCAGCCCAGGACCACGTACTTGCGATGGGACGTCGACCAGCGGGCGAGCTCGAGCATCGGTCACTCCATGTGGGTGGGGGACGGCGGAGAGTGGGAGACCCCAGGGGCTCGGCTCCAGGTTAGTGGCGCGCGGCGAGAGCTCCGGAGCCGAGAGCCGCTGATACGCTCGCGGCCGGTTCGGCCGCAACCCCCGCCACAGAAGTGCACGCCCTGAACGCCACATCCTCTTGCGCCGCCGCGGCTGCGCGGCGGCCATGAACACGCTCAAGCGCCTCGGCAGGCGCGCCGCGCTCCCGTTCCGGCGGCGCTTCCGCAGCTCGATGGAGAACCCCAACGAGCCGCTGGGCCTCGACATGGGTGGCGACTCGCGCACCCTGCTGGTGGCCTTCGGCGGCATGGCGGGGCAGCTCGGCATGCCGCCGTTCGAGTTCTTCAAGGCCACCGGCGAGATCCCCGTCAAACGCCTGTTCGTGCGAGACCTGCACCAGGCCTGGTACCACCGCGGGATACCCGGTCACGGCAGCACCCTCGAGGAGTCGGCCGCGTCGCTGCGGGCGCTGATCGACAGCCACCACGTGGAGCGCCTGGTGGTGGCGGGCAACTCGGCCGGCGGCTATGCCGCGCTCGCGTTCGGGACGCTGCTCGAGGCCGATACCGCCCTGTGCTTCGCTCCGCAGACGGTGCTCGACCCGGGCGTGCTCGCCGAATGGGACGACCACCGCTGGGACGGGCAGCTCGACGACCTCGTCCGCGAGGGAGCGATCCCGCCACGCTGGAGCGACCTGGGCGCCGCCCTGGCGGGCGAGGCCGCGCGCCGCACGCGCTACCAGGTGTACTTCGACGAGACGCTGGAGGTCGACCGCCTGCATGCGGATCGCCTCGCTGAGGTCCCGGGCGTCGAGCTGCACCGTCTGAGCGCGGGTGCGCACAGCGTGGCCCAGGCGATGCGCGACACCGGCGAGCTGGGGCGCGTGCTGCGCGCCGCGCTGCTCGACCCCGCCGGCTGACGCCCGTGCGCTCTCAGCGGAGCTCGTCGACCCAGGTGGGGTCGCCGCGCTCGATCCGGCTCAGCAGCCGCGCGGCGTGCTCGTCCTGGCCGCCGCGGATGCCCTCGCGCCAGCGCCGTTTGCGGTGCTGGTTGATCATGCGCACGGGTGCGCGCAGCGGCGCGAACTTCGGCGGGCGGATCAGGTCGGGGCCGTCACCTCGGTGCACACGGCTGAACTCGCTCGGCCGGAAGCCCGCGCCGTGGTGATAGATCGTGTCACCGTAGATCCCGAAGAACAGCGGGTCGAGGTTGACGCGGTTGGAGCGCAGGACTTCCACCCAGGGCGTTTGGGTCAACTCGAGCTGACGGAGCAGGTTGCCACCCACGTCGCTCACCAGATCGCCTTTCACGTTCGGCCAGCTGTAGCCGGCCGACCAGTCACCGGGCAGCGTCCGCCACGTGCCGACGGTGGTGACGCAGAAGCACGGGTGCGGCTGGCGGTCGCTGACGTTCTCCACCCGCCGCACCGCGAGCAGCGGAGCGCGACCGAGGCCCTCCTCGATCAACGGCATCGGGTCGGCGATCGGGAACGCGTCCCCGTCGAGGAACATGATCAGATCGTCGTCCGCTGCGAGGGCGCAGATCTCGATCGCGAGGTGGTTGAGCTTGTCCGAGTGGCGTCCGCGGTGGTCGAGGACATGGTCGAAATGGCTGCCGTGGGAGGGGTCGATCCCCTCGAGCGAGGTCCACGTCTCATACGGCACGCGGACGTGCTCGCGCAGGTGACGCGTCTGGATCTCGACCCAACCGGGCGAGCCGTAGTGCACGGTCGCGATGTGCAGCACCGGTCCGGGACCTCCTGCGTGCGGGGGCTAGCGGAACGGCCTCGCGGTGGGCTCCGGGCGGTGCTCAGAGCGGCCTGCGCGGCCGCTTGTCGCCTCGTTTGGGCCCATGGTGCCTCGACTATACTCGGTGCCGTTTCCAGGTGAGAGAGCCGGGCCGACATCTCCGCTATCTCCTGCGCAAACGTGAGAGGCGGGAGAGGCTCCGCGACCTGGAGCCGGTGCGCGAGGCGGAGAACGCGCTGTCGCTGGAACTCGACGTCGAGTCCGACACGCTGCTGATCGCGTTCGGCGGGATGAACCAGCGGATCGGGATCCCGCCGTTCGAGTTCTTCGCCGCCGCTGGTGACATTCCGGTGAAAAGGATGTTCGTGCGGGACCTGAGCCAGGCGTGGTACCACCGCGGCGTGCCCGGCGCGGGCGCGGACCTGATGAGCGTGCACGAGCTGCTCGCGAAGACCGTCGCGCAGCATCGCGTGAGGCGACTGGTCACGGCCGGCGGGTCCGCCGGGGGCTACGCCGCGCTCGTGTTCGGCACGCTGCTCGGAGCGGACACCGTGCTGTGCTTCTCGCCGCAGACGACCCTCGACATGAGCGAGCTCGCGCGCATGGGCGACCACCGCTGGGACGATCACCTGCGCCCGCTCGTCGCGCGCGGGGAGCTCGACCTGCGCTGGGCCGACCTCGCGCAGGCGCTGCCGCCGGCGAGGCGAGCGGAGACCCGCTACGAGGTGTACTGCGACGAGTCGCTTCACACCGACTGGCAGCACGTGGAGCGGATCGCGACGGTGCCGGGCGTGCGGGTGTACCGCTTCGGCCGCGGCTCGCACACGCTGATCCGCGCGCTGCGCGACTCCGGCGCGCTGAACACCATCCTGCGGCGCGCGCTGCGTGCGCCCGCGGGAGATCCGCCCGGCGGCGTGCAGCTGGCGCCGCTCGCGCCGGCACCGGAGGGTGGCGGCCGCCCGGGGCTCGGAGAGGGTGCCGGCTAGTTGGAGCTGGGGTCGATCGGCAGTCGCGCCAGCAGCGCGTAGCTGCCGCCTTTTCGCGCGAGCGCGCTCGACCACAGGGCCTCCGCGTCGTCGCTGAACACGTCCTCGGGGGTGGCGAGCTCCGCGATCCAGTCGCCGCGCTCGATCTCACCCTCGAGCTGGCCCTCGCCCCACCCGGCGTAGCCCGCGAACACGCGCCAGCGCCCGGTCGAGTCGACCAGCGCCTCCGGCTCCACGCCCGCCATCGGGAACCCGATCCGCCCGACCACGAGCAGCTCGGCGCACGCGGGGTCGATGAACTCCGCGAGGCACACGACGGAGCGCTGCGCGACGGGCCCGCCCACGTACACGCGCTCGCTCTCGTCCACCGCGCTCGTGAGCGCGGGCACGGCCTCGCCCACCGTCAGCTCGGTGGGACGGTTCAGCACGACGCCCATCGCGCTCTGCTCGTCGTGCAACCCGATCAGCACGACGCTGCGGGCGAAGTTGGGGTCCAGCAGCGTGGGGGAGGCGACGAGCAGGTGTCCGGCAAGCGATTCCGCCATCCCGACGAGGCTAGCGCGCCGGTGCGCAGGCCCGAGCCGCATGGCCGAAGGCCGGGGGCGCGGGTGCAGGTATGCTGCGGCCACCGCCGCGTCTGCGACCACAGGAGCGAGAACAGATGGCCAAGACACCCCAGGTCGGCGAGCCCGCGCCGGATTTCGAGCTGCCGGGCACCGAAGGTCAGTTTCGCCTCTCGGAGCACCGCGGCGAGCGCGTCGTGCTGCTCTTCTATCCGGGGGACAACACGATGGTGTGCACAAAACAGTTCTGCTCCTACCGCGACCGTCCCGACGCGTTCTCGGAGCTGAACGCCACGGTCGTCGGGATCAGCGCCCAGGACGTGGCCTCGCACGAGGGCTTCGTCAGCAAGCACTCGCTCACGGTGGCGCTGCTGGCCGACACGGGCGGCGAGGTGGCGAAGCTCTACAGCGCCTGGGGCGGTCGGCTCGGCACCAAGCGCGCGGTGATCGTGATCGACGAGGACGGGGTGGTGCGTCATCGCCACGACCACCTGCTCGGCCTCGACTTCCAGTCGGTCGACGATCTCAAGGCCGCGCTCGACACCCTGCCGAGCGTGGCGGCGCGCTAGGCGACGCCGCCCGGGCTCAGCCCGAGAGCGGGCCGAGCGACTGGGGCTCGCGGTCGGCGACGGGGTGCTCGGCGGCCGCGCGCGCGGCGTGCAGCTCGACGAGCTCCAGCTGGAGGCTGCGTGGCTCCTCGCCCGGGCCCGGCGCGCGGCGGTGCCACTCGCCCGCGGAGTCGAGCTCCCACGAGCTCTGGTTGTCGGCGAACGCGCGCGCGAGCACGTCGAGCAGCTCCGCGCGCAGCTCCGGCGAGGCGATCGGGACGGCGAGCTCGACGCGGTGGTCGAGGTTGCGCGGCATCAGGTCGGCGGAGGCGATGTAGATCGTGTGCTCGCCGTTGCGCTCGAACGCGTACACGCGCGAGTGCTCCAGCAGGCGACCCACGATCGAGGTCACCCGGATGTTCTCGGAGAGCCCGGGAACGCCGGGCCGCAGGCAGCAGATCCCGCGCACGTTGAGGTCGACCTGCACACCGGCCTGGGAGGCGGCGTACAGGGCGCGGATGCAGCGCCCGTCCACTAGAGAGTTCATCTTCATCTCGATCCGCGCCGGACGCTCGGGGGAGTGGGCGGCGACGGTGAGCTCGATCTGCTCGATGATCCCGTCGCGCAGGTGCGCGGGGGCGGTGAGCACCCTGCGGTAGTGCAGCGGGCGGCCGTAGCCGGTGAGGTAGTTGAACATGTCGGCGACGTCCGCGCCGATCTGCTCGTCGGTGGTGAACAGCCCGAAGTCCGTGTACAGGCGCGCCGTGGCGGAGTGGTAGTTGCCCGTGCCGATGTGCACGTAGTTGCGCACGCCGTCGCCCTCGCGGCGCACGACCAGCACGCACTTGGCGTGCGTCTTCAGCGCCGGCTGGCCGTAGACGACGTGGACGCCCGCCTCCTCCAGCGCCTTCGCCCAGTGGATGTTCATGCGCTCGTCGAAGCGCGCCTGGAGCTCGACCAGGGCGACCGCCTGCTTGCCGCGTTCGGTCGCGTCGATCAGCGCGGGCACGAGCGGCGAGTCGTCGCTGGTGCGATACACGGTCTGCTTGATCGCGAGCACGTTCGGGTCGGCCACCGCCTGCTCGACGAACCGCTCGACGGAGGTGCCGAACGAGTCGTAGGGGTGGTGGACGAGCAGGTCGCCCTCGCGCATCGCGCCGAGCACGTCGGGCCGCTCGCCCTCCCGCCGCAGCAGCCGGGGATGAGTGGCCCCGGCGAGCGGTTCGTCGCGCAGCTCGGCGTGCCCGGGGAGCTTGACGACCTGCCACAGCGCCCCCATGTCGAGCAGCCCGTCGACGGCGTACACCTCCTCCTCCTCGACGCCGAGCAGGCTGGTGAGCGACTCGCAGAGCTGCGCCGAGCAGCCCGCGCCCACCTCGACGCGGACGATCTCCCCGAAGCGCCGGCGCCTGAGCTCGTCCTCGACCGCCTGCAGCAGGTCGGCGGCGTCGTCGGAGACCTCGAGGTCGGCGTCGCGCGTGACGCGGAACACGTCGTAGTCGGCGATCTCCATCCCGGGGAACAGCGAGTCGAGGTGGTGGGCGATCACATCCTCCAGCGGGAGCAGCAGGGACGCGCCGTCGTCCCGTTTGACCGACACGAACCGCGGCAGGATCTCGGTTGGGACCTTCACGCGCGCGAACACGGTCTGGTCGGTGTCGGGGTCTCGCACGAGCACCGCGAGGCTCAGCGACAGGTTGGAGATGTAGGGGAAGGGCCGGCCGGGGGCCACGGCGAGCGGCGTGAGCGCCGGGAAGATCGCCTTCTGGAAGTGGCGGGCGAGGTCCGCGCGCAGCTCCTCCTCGAGCTCGTCGACGGCTGCGAGCCGGATGTCGTGGTCGTAGAGCTGGGGGCGCAGCGAGCCCTCGAAGCAGCGCGTGAGGCGCCGGCTCTGCTCGAGCACGCGCTCGCGGATCAGCGCGGTGGTCTGCGACGGGGTCAGGCCGTCCTGGCTCGGCGTCTCCACGCCCGCGTCGATCTGGTCGCGCAGGCCGGCGACGCGCACCATGTAGAACTCGTCGAGGTTGGTCGTGTAGATCGCGCAGAACTTCACGCGCTCCAGCAGCGGCAGCCGGGGGTCTTCGGCGAGCTGCAGGACGCGGTCGTTGAAGTCGAGCCACGAGAGCTCGCGGTTGAGGAACAGCATCGAGTCCTCCTCGAGCGCCTCTCCCCCGCCGGCAGGCGTCGCACGGCCGTTGTGATCCGCTGCGTGCTCGACGTCCATGTGCCTCCAAGCTACACCCTCGGTGGGGCGCCCGGAAGGGGTGAGAAGCCCCCCCGCAGGGGCGATTTGCAGGTACTGTGGCCTGCGATCGAGATGGCCCGTCAGATCTGGTTGCTACGCCATGCCGAGGCCGAGCCCCACGGCGCGCGCGAGGACGCCGAGCGCCGCCTTACGCCGCGCGGAGAGCAGCAGGCCAGGGCCGCCGGGGTCGCGCTGGAACAGCTCGGAGCGGGCTTCGACGCGGTGCTCTACAGCCCCAAGGTGCGGGCGCGCGCGACCGCCGAGCTGGCGGCGGAGGGCTGGCCGGCCCAGCAACGCGAGCTGCTCGCAGAGCATCCGCCCCTGGCGTCGGGGTTCGATGCGTCCGGCGCGCTCGCGGCGCTCGACGCGGCGCCCGATCGCGCGGGCCGCGAGGGAGGGCGCCGCGTGCTGCTCGTCGGCCATGAGCCAGACCTCTCGAGCGTGATCGCGGGCCTGTGCGGCGGGAAC
>JAICYC010000140.1 GCA_025934395.1 Solirubrobacteraceae bacterium
CAAGCGACAGAGAAGAGAGATAGCCATGGCGGTTCCGAAGCGCCGCAAGTCCCGCGCGAACACCCACGCGCGCCGCTCGCAGTGGAAGGCCGACGCGCCCACGCTCGTCAAGACGATCGAGAACGGCAAGGTCGTGTACTCCCTGCCCCACCGCGCCCGCGTGGTCGAGGGGTCGGACGGCGTGCCGCTGTACCTCGAGTACAAGGGCCGCCGGGTCGCCGACGCCTGACGTGCCGGGCGCTGACGCGCCCGCAGCACCGTTGCTCGACGTGCTCGGGGTGGACATCGAACCCGAGCTGCTCGAGCTGGCGCTCACCCACCGCTCGTACGCGTACGAGCACGGCGTGAAGGACAACGAGCGCCTGGAGTTCCTCGGCGACAGCGTGCTCGGTCGCGCGGTCACCGTGCTGCTGTACGAGCGGTACCCGGACGAGCCGGAGGGCGCGCTCGCCAAGCGGCGTTCCGGAGTCGTGTCGACGGTCGCGCTGGCCCGCATCGCCCGCGGCATCGGCCTCGGCCGGCACATCCGCCTCGGCCGCGGCGAGGTGCGGACGGGCGGCGAGGCGAAGGCGTCGATCCTCGCGGACACCGTCGAGGCGCTGATCGGCGCCGCGTTCCTCTCCGGAGGCAGCGCGGTCGCCGAGGCGTTCGTGCTGCGGCTGGTCGCGCCGCTGCTCGAGGACCCGGAGCGGGTGGGACCCGGACCGGATCCGAAGACCGCCCTGCAGGAGGTCGCGGCGCGCCGCGGCGCGGGCGCTCCCGTGTACCAGGTCGCGGGCGCCGGGCCCGAGCACGCGCGGGTGTTCACCGCGACCGTCACGATCGGCTCCCTCGCCGTCGCGACGGGCGAAGGCACGAGCAAGAAGCAGGCCGAGACGGCCGCGGCCTGGGCCGCCTACCAGCTGCTCGTGAAGGGCGTTGCTGCTCCCGATGCCTGAGCTGCACCGTGCCTGAGCTGCCCGAGGTCGAGGTCGTGCGCGCGGGGCTCGAGCCCGTCGTCGCCGGCGCCCGCGTGCTCGGCGTGGAGGTGATCGAGCCGCGGTCCCTGAAGCGGCACCCGCGGGGCGTCGCGGACTTCGAGGAGCGCCTCGCCGGGCGCCGCATCCGCGCCGCGGTGCGTCGCGGCAAGTTCCTCTGGCTGCCGCTCGAGGACGGCCCCGACGAGGCGGTGCTCGCGCACCTCGGGATGAGCGGCCAGCTGCTCCTCCGCACCGAGGACGCCGGCGTCGACAGGCAGCTGCGCGTCCGGCTGGTGCTCGAGAGCCCCGCCTTCGGGCCGATCACCGTCGCGTTCGTCGACCAGCGGATCTTCGGATCCCTCGCCATCGATCCGCTCGTGCCGACCCTGGACGGAGCCCCGGGCGGACGGGGTGACGACGACGCGCTCGTGCCCGCCCAGGTCGCGCACATCGCGCGCGATCCCCTCGACCCCGCCTTCGACGAGCGCGAGTTCGTGCGGCGGCTGCGCGCCCGCCGCACCGGGATCAAGCGCGCGCTGCTCGACCAGACGCTGATCTCCGGCATCGGCAACATCTACGCCGACGAGGCCCTCTGGGGAGCGCGCCTGCACTTCGACGCCCCCACCGACCGACTGTCCCGCGCCGCGGTGCTCACCCTGCTGGCCGAGCTCCGGCTCGTGCTCGAGCGCGCCCTCGCCGACGGCGGCACCAGCTTCGACGCCCAGTACGTGAACGTGAACGGCGCCTCCGGCTACTTCGGTCAGCGGCTGAGCGTGTACGGGCGTGCAGGCAAGCCCTGCCCGCGCTGCGGCGCGCCGATCGTGCGCGAGCCCTTCATGAACCGCTCGAGCCATCGCTGCCCGGTGTGCCAGCGTCCCCCGCGACGCAGGGCCGCCACGGCCTGAGCCGCCTCGCGCAGGCCCGCATCCGAGAAGTAGTTGCACTCGCACAACGGACGTTCAGACGACCGGAGTACCCCTGGACGGGGGCGGTTCCACCGTCCCGATCGGAACGATGCGGCCGGTGCGGAGGCTCCGCCGGCGGCCGCGATGTGCGGGAGGACGAGCATGGCGACGGTCAGCGATTTCCTGATCCAGCGGATCAAGGACTGGGGGGTGTCCCGGGTCTTCGCGTTCCCTGGCGACGGCATCGGGGAGCTCGACGGCGCGCTCGGCAAGGCGGC
>JAICYC010000073.1 GCA_025934395.1 Solirubrobacteraceae bacterium
CGACGTTCTTCAGGCCCTGCTTGACGATCGCCTGGGCGAGCACGGTCGCAGTGGTCGTGCCGTCACCGGCGACGTCGTTGGTCGCGGTCGCCACCTCGCGCACCAGCTGGGCGCCCTGGTTCTCGAAGACGTCCTCGACCTCGATCTCACGCGCGATCGTGACGCCGTCGTTGGTGATCGTGGGCGCGCCGAACTTCTTGTCGAGCACCACGTAGCGGCCCTTCGGGCCGAGCGTGACCTTGACCGCGTTGGCGACGGCGTCGACCCCTGCCTCCAGGGCCTTGCGCGCCTCCGCGTCGTACTTCAGTTCCTTGTGAGCCATTTGTGTCCTCAGATCTCCTTAAGCGACCTTGGCCTGGACGTCTGTCTCGCGCAGCACGAGCAGCTCCTCGCCGTTGTCGGGGTCTTTGATCTCGGTTCCGCCGTACTTGCTGTAGAGCACCTTGTCGCCCTCAGCCACGTCCATCGGAATCCGCTTGCCGGCGTCGTCGTAGCGACCGTCGCCCACGGCGAGCACCTCGCCGAGCTGCGGCTTCTCCTTCGCGGTGTCGGGGAGCACGATGCCGCTCGCGGTCGTCTGCTCCTCCTCGACAGCCCGCACGATCAGCCGATCGCCCAGGGGCTTTAGCTTCATGTTCTGGGAACCTCCATCTAGAGACTGCAGCGGCTCGCAGGCCCGGCATCTCGGGGCGAGCCGCCCCGTTTCTGGCACTCTCGGTGGGAGAGTGCCAACGATTTTCCTCAATATATAGAAGATTCGCCGCGAGCCGGCGCGCGACGGGTCGGCACTGCCACCATATGACTGCCAGCCGCCCTGGCGGGCTTCAGTTCTGGGTGCCGCCGAAGCCTTTGATCGCCTGCGTGACCCTCGAGGGGTTGTCGATGATCTGCGAGAAGCGCACGACGGTGACGACGTCCTCGGGCGACACCGCGCGCCCGTAGATCTGTTCGAGGAAGCTGATCAGCTCCTCGTGGCGCCGGAACTCGGGGTTGTCGTGCTTGATGTCGCGCGGCGAGAGGTCGGCGAGCTTCATCACCTCGACCTGATCGATCACGGCCTCGAAGATGCGTTCCCGCGGCGAGTACTGGTAGCCGATCGTGACGAGCACGGACTGGTTCTTGCGGTACTTGCCCGACTTGTCGCCGAGACGGATCGTGGCGGTCTTGCGGCCGCGCTTGAGCTCGTCGGCGAAGATCGTGGAGTAGAAGTTGAGGACCTGCATCGGTGTCCCTCTGCCGTGGGTTGGCGCACCGTCTTCGCCGAAGCGACCCGCGCAGGCTACCGCTCTTTCTGGAGGGAGGCGATCGCGAGGTCGACCATTTCGCGCTCCGCGGCGTGGGTGAGCGAGCTGCGCGCCTCCTGCAGGCTGATCCAGCGCACCTCCTCGACCTCGTCGTCGTGGTCGGCGATGTCGCCACCGGAGTGCTCGAACAGGAAGAACGACACCGTCTTGCCGATCGTGCGGCCGTCGCGGCGGTACCAGTAGCGGGTTTCCCCGAGCTCGCCGACGGGCTTCGCGGTGATCCCCGTCTCCTCGCGCACCTCGCGCTCGGCGGCCTGCACGGGGGTCTCGCCGGGGTCGACGTGGCCCTTCGGCAGTGCAAGCACGCGCGAGCCGTCGGCGGCGCGGCGCGTGGGCACGATCACGACCACCTCGCGGCCGTCGCGCACCACCACCCCGCCAGCGGAGAACTCACGCGGCCGTGCGGGGCCGGCGGGCTTGCCTTCAGAAGACATACTGCTGAAGCGATCCGGGGCTGTGGACCACGAGCCGCCCGCGTCCCTGCGAGATCACTCCCGCGCGCTCCAGCACCGCCAGGAAGCGGCTCGCCGACTCTCGCGAGGAGCCCGCGAGCTGTGCGAGGTCGGCCTGGGTGGCCGTCACGAGCACGTCGGTGGGGCTCTTGCCCGCGGCGATCTCCTGCTCGACGAGCTGCGCGAGCACGACCGCCACGCGGCTCTGCACGGTCTGGAAGGACTGGCGAGAGAGGCGCTCGTTCATCTCCCGCAGCCGACGGCCCAGCGCGACGACGAGCCGCATCGCGATCTCGGGGTGCTCGGCCATCAGGCGCCGCATGTCCGGGCCGAGCACGCCCACGACGCTCGTCGGCTCGACCGCCTCGACGGTGGCGGAGCGGAGCTCGTCCTCGAACATCGCAAGCTCGCCGAAGATGTCGCCGGGCCCGAACGTGGCGAGCGTGATCGTGCGGCCGTCCCCGTGCGTTCGGATCGCGCGCGCGTGACCGTCACGCACCACGTAGCAGGTGTCGCTGGCGTCCCCCTCGCGAAAGACGATCTGGCCGGGGCCGAACTCGCGCGGCACCGCCACCTGGGCGATCCGCTCGAGATCGCTCAGCTCGAGCGTTGCGAACGCGGGCACGCGCCCGAGCAGCTCGACTACGTCGGCAGAGCGCATGGCCGCCATCGGCAAGGAAATACCACACGCGCGCCGCCGCACGCACTCGCGATGTGCGCCGCATGGACACTGCCGCCGCTATCGTCAAAGCGGTGTTCGGCCCGCAACCGAAGGCGAAGCTCTCCGTCGCACGCTCGAGGACCGTGCCCGGCTTCGCAGCGATCGCGGCGAGCGCGGCGGCCGCTGCGCTCGCGCCCGCGCCGACGCTCGCGTCCGCGGCCCCGCAGCGGCGTCCCGCGACCGCGCAGCGCCACGCCACGGCGGCCCAGCAGCACCTCACGGCGGCGCAGCGCCAGGTGCTGCGCTCCAACGAACTGTGGGCGACGATCGACGTGTGCGACCCGTCCGACCAGCCCAACACCTTGGGCGTGCGCGGCTCGATGCCCGGCGACCGCCACGCGGGCGACCGGATGTTCATGCAGTTCCGGGTCCAGTACCAGGAAGGCAGCCGCTGGGTGGACCTCGCCAGCGACGCCCGCGCACCGTGGGTGCCGGTCGGCCGCGCCGGCTCCTCGCGCCAGGACGGCAGCTCCTTCCAGATCACGCCGGTGACCGGACGGCCGGCGTTCGCGCTTCGTGGCGTGGTGCAGTTCCAGTGGCGGCGCGCCGGCAAGGTGTGGCTGTCGGCCTCGCGCGCCACCAGCGCAGGCCACAAGAGCCTCGCGGGCGCCGACCCGGCCGGCTTCAGCGCCGCTACCTGCTCGATCGGCTGAACAGCCGGGGATCGTTCGTGATGATCCCGTCCACGCCGAGCGCGGTCAGCCGCTCGATCTGACGCGCGTCGTCGACGGTCCACACGAACAGCTCGCCCCCCCCGTCGGCCACCGCCCGGATCAGGCCGCGTGTGACCACGCGCCAGTGGGCCATGATCGCGTCGAAGCGCCCCGCGAGCAGCGCGGCACGCGCGCGCCGCGGCAGCATCGCGCGGTAGCCGGTGAGCACCGCCAGGGCAGGGATCGCCGTGAGCATGTCGGTGGTGTAGTCGCGCCGCACGCGCGGCACGGACCACCCGAGCCGCAGCTCCGGCTCCTGCGCGCGGATCAGGTCGAGGCTCTCGGGGAACATGCAGCTGATCAGCGTGCGCGGCACCAGCTCGTGCGCGCGCAACGCGTCGAGCACCCGCAGCTCGTAGCCGGGGATCTTCACGTCGACGTCGAGCTCGATCCCCGCGAAGCGCTCGCCCGCGAGGTGGTCGAGCGCGTGCCAGAGCTCGAGCGGCTCGCGCGAGCGCATGTCTGCGTAGTCGTGGGCGACCAGGAGCCTGCCCTCGCCGCCGCGGTGCTCGCACAGCACGTCGAGCTCGATCATGTCGACGCCGTGTGAGAGCGCCGCGTCGAAGCTCGCGAGCGTGTTGCCCGGCTCGATGTGCGCGGCGCCCTTGTGCCCCACGCGCCGCGGACCGGACTCTCTGCGTGTGGCCATCGCGCGCCACGATCGCAGAGACGCCCGTCAGCTTGCGGTTCGATGCGCGCGCGCAGCCTCGATCTCGCGGACGGCGGTACGGCCGCCGACGTACGGAGCGAGCACCACGAAGCTCAGGTGGTCGACCAGTCCCGCCAGGCGGGTGAGGCCGCCCCCGCTGACGTGGCTGGCGATGATCCCCCAGGTGGCGCCGGTGACCGCGTCGGCCGTGATGGCGCCCCCGTGCCGCGGCACGGGTGCGTGCCGGGCGAGCGGGCTCGTGACCGCGTCGATCGAGCGCGTCAGGCGCCCGATCATCGCGGGGCCCACTTCGAAGACGTCGACGAACGCGATCCGCAGCAGCGGCTCGTGCGCGATCAGGTAGCCCACGAACGCCGCCATCGCCCGCCACACCGCTTCGGGCCAGGAAGCCGAGTCGTCGACGCTGCGCTGCACCGCCCGGCGTGCTTCGCCGACGATCTCGTCGAGCACGGTCAGGAACGCGGCCTCCTTGCTGGCGAACTCGCGGTGGAACGCCTCCGTCGAGATCCCGGCGCACTCCGCGATCTGCGGATCGCTCAGCACCGCGTAGCCCTCCTGCAGCGTGAGGTGCACGAGCGACGCGAGCGAGCGAGCGCGGCTGTCGTCGGCCGCGAGGAACTCCACCGGCGCGGGATGGGCCGGGAGCGGCGCGGCGGGGGCCAGCGCGGTCAGGCGCCGGGCGTGCGGCGTGCGGTACGCGTCGATCAGGTCGAGCAGGTCCTCCGTCATCGTCGCGAGCTCGCGTTCGCGGCCTTCGAGCAGTCGCATGAACGCGACGTGGCGCGTGCCGGCGACGATCGCGCGCGCGGCCAGCGGCGCGTGTGCGCGATCGGGGGCGGCGTCGAGGATGAACGCGACCAGCCGCTCGAACGCGAGGTGCGCGAGCTGCATCCGCTCGCGCGCGGCGGGGCCGATCCCGAGGGCGTCCACGAGCACCAGGCGCGGCCCCTTCGGCGCGAAGGCGGTGTTCTGGAGCAGCGCCCTGCACGACGCGTGCAGGCGGTTGGACCACCCGCGCTCCTGCTGCCACCCCTCGATCACCTGCTTGCGGGCGCGAGCGACGACGATGTCGTAGGTCGCCAGGAAGCACGCCTGCTTGTTGGCGAACTGCTCGTAGAACGCCCGCCGCGAGACGCCTGCGAGCGCGATCACGTGCGCGACCGTGGTGCGGTGGTACCCGCGCCGCGCGACCGACTCGATCATCGCGCCGTAGATGCGGGCGCGCTGATTACGCGCCACCTCCTCCCGGTCAAGCCCATTGGGTCCGCGCGGGAGCCGCTGAAACAGCGGAGCGTACTGTCCCCTCGTGCGATCCATCCGCGTGAGTTCCACATATTAGACCAGGGTGGAGATGCTGACAAATGGGTGCCGACGGGCCGGCTCCCGCCGGGCGCGGCAGGTTGCCGTGCCCCGAGCGGGCCGGCGGGAGGGTCTCAGGCGCTGAGCGTGAGCTTGCGCGGGCCCGGCTGGAAGCCCAGCTCGACCAGCTGCTCGAGCAGCGGCGAGGCGATCGCCGGCTCGCCGTCGATCCGCTCGAGCGCCAGCTTGGGCACGCGACCCGCGCGCACGGCATCCGCGAGCGCTGCGAGCGCGACGTGCAGCGGCTGCTCGGCGGCACGGGCTGCGAGCTGCCCACCGGTGGCGGGCGGGGTCTCGAGCAGCACCAGCCCCCGGCCGCCCCGCTCGACGTACAGCACGGGCTGCTCGGCCACGAGCACCACGTACGAGCCGGCCACGCGCGCCGGACGCCGCTCGCCCTCGGCCCGCTTGGGCCACGGAAGCGCAGCCCCGTACGGCTGGGCGGGGTCGGCGGCTGCGAGCACGACCGCGCCTCCGCCGGGCTCGGCGCCGGGCTCCTCCCGCCGCGGCGCGCGCAGCCGCTCGACGGCGCCGGGCAGCGCGAACTGCGCCCCGCCCATGCCCTCGATGAAGTAGCCGCGGCGGCACAGCCCGAGCGTCTCGAGGTTGCTGAACGTGTCGTAGAGGCTCGCAAAGCCGCCGCGGATGCCCTCCGCGAGCACCTGCTCGCGCGTGACGATGCCGTAGCGCTCGAGCAGCAGCTCGGCCTGCGCCCGGCGGCGGTCGGCAGCGCCCTCGGGGCCGTCGCCGGCGGCGAACAGCGTGTGCGTGAGCGACCATCGACCCTGCACCTGGGACTGCGCACCCGTCCGGCGGCGCGCGCCGAAGCGCGATCTCGCCGTGCCGCGACGGGGCGCGCCGCCCGCGCCCGCGGCTGACCCGCGCGCGAGCGACAGGCGCGGGGCGCGCAGCGGCGCCCACGCGTCGTTGGTGGCCTCCCCGGCCCAGACCAGGTCCCACAGCGCCTCCCGCAGCGCCTCGGCCGGCGCGTCCAGCTCTGCGAGCAGGTCGGTGAAGAAGCACGGGCCCGCCGCCAGGCGCGCGCGCAGCAGCTCGTGCTCGGGCCCCTCCGGGCGCGCAGGCTGGGCGCGTGCGCTGGGAGCGCCGAGGGCGGGCGCATCCTCGCGGAAGTACAGCGCCACGCGCCCGCTGCGCCCGGCGGCGCCTGCGCCCACCCACACGACCTCCCCGCTCGCGCAGAGCGCGTCGAGCCATGTGGGCGAGTAGGCGCCGGTGCGCCGCGGCAGCACGTCGCGCTCCCAGCTCTCCACCGGCAGCGCGAGCCCCTGCAGCGGCACGAGCACCTCGCGCAGCCGGTCCACGCCCGCGCCGGCGCGCGAGTGGCGGTCCACGCCCTGCCAGGAGGGCAGGAACGTGACCAGCCGGCGCTGGTCGGTGGGCTCGATCTCCTTGCGCAGCGCCGCCAGCGACGCGCGCCGCAGGCGGCGCAGCACCTCGACGTCGCACCAGTCGTGGCCGCTGCCCGCGGGGTTGAGCTCGCCGCGCACCAGCTCCCCGTCGCGCTCGAGCTCGCGCAGCACGGCGCCGGCGTCGAGGAGATAGCGCGCGCGCAGCTCCTCCCCGCTGAACGGGCCGCGCGTGCGTGCAAAGCGAGCGACCAGCTGGCGCAGAGCGTCGGGCACGTCGGCGATGAACGCATCCGGAAGCCCCCCCGGCGGCACCGTGCCGAGCGCATCGCGGTAGAGGCCCGCCTCGTCGGCGGCGACGAAGCGCTGCTCCCCGCCGACGCGCAGCGCGATCACGCGCCGTTCGCGGATCAGCTCGTCGAGCAGCTGCCGCGCGTCGACGCCTTCGAACACCCGCTCGGCGACCTCGGCAAAGGTGAGGTCGCCGACGTGGCGGAACACGTCGTGCAGACCGTCGCGTCCGGTTGCCCGCGTCAGCTCGGACCGGTGCTGGAGGTCGTCCTGCACGCGCTGCAGCGCGACCGGGTCGATCAGCTCACGCAGCTCGTCGGAGCCGAGCAGCTCGCGGAGCAGCTCGCGGTCGAGCGAGAGAGCCGCCGCACGGCGCTCGGCGGCGGGCGTGTCGCCCTCGTACATGTAGGTGGCGATGTAGTCGAACAGCAGCGAGGAGGCGAACGGCGAAGCGGTCTCGGTCTCGACCTCGACGAGCGAGATCTCGCGCGTGTGCATGCCGCGCAGCAGCTCCTGCAGGCCGGGGAGGTCGAGCACGTCACGCAGGCACTCGCGGTAGGTCTCGAGGATCACCGGGAAGTCCCCGTAGCGGCGCGCGACCTCGAGCAGGCTCTGCGCCTTCAGGCGCTGCTGCCACAGGGGGGTGCGTTTGCCGGGGTAGGCGCGCGGGATCAGCAGCGCACGCGCAGCGTTCTCGCGGAAGCGCGCGCCGAACAGCGCCGAGCCGCCGAGCTCCGAGACGATCGTGCGCTCGACCTCGTCGGGGTCGAGCAGCACGAGGTCGGCCGCCGACGGCAGCGCCTCGGCCTCGTCGGCGTCGAGCTCGGGCAGGTGCATGATGATCCCGTCGTCGCTCCAGATCGCGTCGCAGTCGATCCCGTAGCGCTCCTGCACGTGCGCGCTCAACGCGAGGCACCAGGCGGCGTGCACGCGCCCGCCGTACGGGGAGAGCACGCACAGGCGCCAGTCGCCGATCTCGTCGCGGAAGCGCTCGAGCACGATCGTGCGCTCGCTCGGCAGCACGCGCGTGGCGGCCTGCTGCTCGTGCAGGTAGGCGAGCAGGTTCGCAGCGGCGCGCTCGTCGAGGTCGTGCTCGCGCTGCAGCGTGCCGGCGTCCTGCTCGACCGCCCAGCGCGAGAACGCGCCGATCGCCTCGCCGAGCTCCTTGGGGCGCCCGACGGAGTCGCCCTTCCAGAAGGGCACCGCGCCCGGCGCACCCGGCGCGGGTGTGACGATCACGCGATCGCGGCCGATCTCCTCGATCCTCCAGCTGGAGGCGCCGAGCAGGAACGTCTGGCCGGGCCGCGCCTCGTAGACCATCTCCTCGTCGAGCTCCCCCACGCGACGGCCGTCGGGGAGCGTGACGCTGAACAGCCCGCGGTCGGGGATCGTGCCGGCGTTGGCGATCGCGAGCTGGCGGGCGCCCTTGCGCGGGCGGATCGTGCCGGCGAGACGGTCCCACACGATCCGCGCGCGGAGGTCGCCGAACTCCTTGGAGGGGTAGCGGCCGTCGAGCATGTCGAGCACGTTCTCCAGCAGCTCGCGCGAGAGCTCCGAGTAGGAGTGCGTGCGCGCGAGCATCGCGTGCAGCCGATCGACCGGGAACCCGCCCGCGGCGTCGCCCGCACCCGCGCCCTCGCCCTCGCCCTCGCGTGCGGGCTCATCGTCCTGACGCGCTGCACCGGCGCCGTCGGGCGCCGCCGCTGCCCCCTCTGCGGAGACGGCGATCGCGACGACCTGCTGGGCGAGCACGTCGAGCGCGTTGCGCGGCACCACGGTCGGCTCGATCAGCCCTTCGCGCATGCGCCGTGCGAGCACGGCGCACTCGAGCAGATCGCCGCGGAACTTGGGGAAGATGCGCCCGCGGCTGACCTGGTCGACGCCGTGGCCGGCGCGCCCGATGCGCTGCAGCCCCCGCGCGACCGACTTCGGCGACTCGATCTGGATGACGAGATCGACCGCGCCCATGTCGATCCCGAGCTCGAGCGAGCTCGTTGCGATGAGGCACGGCAGGCCGCCGCCCTTGAGCAGCTCCTCCACCTTCGTGCGCTCCTCACGCGCGAGCGAGCCGTGATGGGCGCGCGCGATCTCCTCGTCGGCGAGCTCGTTCAGGCGCAGCGCCACGCGCTCGGCGGAACGGCGGTTGTTGACGAACACGATCGTGGAGCTGTGCGCCCGCACGAGCTCGAGCAGCTCCGGGTAGATCGCGGGCCAGATCGAGTTGCGCGTCGACTCGCCCCCGGGCAGCGGCGCGGGTCCGCCGCCGTCGAGCGGGTCCGCCGCGGGGTCGACCGGGCCGCCCGGCTCGGTCATGGACTCGACGGGGACCTCGATGCGCAGGTCGAGCTCCTTGCGCGCGCCCGCGTCGACGATCTCCACCTCACGGCCCGGGCCGACGAGGAAGCGGCCGATCTCCTCGAGCGGGCTCTGCGTGGCGCTCAGCCCGATCCGCTGCACGTCGGGCGCGCGGCCCCCGGACCGATCGGAGACGAGCTCCTGCAGACGCTCCAGGGTGATCGCGAGGTGCGAGCCGCGCTTCGACTGCGCGACCGCGTGGATCTCGTCCACGATCACCGCTTCCACGCCCGTGAGCATCGAGCGCGCCTGGGAGGTGAGGATCAGGTACAGCGACTCGGGCGTGGTGACGAGGATCTCCGGCGGCGTGCGCGCCATCGCGGCGCGCTCGCGCTGGGGCGTGTCGCCCGTGCGGATGCCCACGCGCACGTGCTCGGCACCGATCCCGCGCAGCGGCGCGCGCAGGTTGCGCTCGATGTCGTACGCGAGCGCCTTCAGCGGGCTCACGTAGAGGATGCGCGTCCCCTGCTCCTCCGCGCGCGGGTCGGCGACGAGCCGGTCGAGCGCCCATAGGAACGCGGCGAGCGTCTTACCCGAGCCCGTGGGCGCGGAGACGAGCACGTGCCGCCCGCCCGCGATCGCGGGCCAGGCCTGCGATTGCGCGGCGGTCGGGCCCGCGAACGCCTGCTCGAACCACGCGCGCACCGGAGGGGAGAAGCTCGACAGCGGCGACATACAGGCGAGGCTAGCGCGCGCGTAGACTGAGACGCACATGGTCAGGCCGCCCAGCTCGTGAACGCGACCCCGGTCTCGCAGTCGCGCCCGCACGGCGAGCAGGAGATCGCCGCCACCGCGGGCGTGCTGCCGGCGCAGCGGTTGCGCGCTGCGATCGAGGATGGCTGGATCACGGCGGGCCAGTGGCGGGTCCCGGACGAGTCGGTGCAGCCCGCCAGCGTGGACCTGCGTCTCGGCGAGCACGCGTGGGCGCTGCGCTGCAGCTTCCTCCCCGACAGCGACTCGACGGTCGAGCAGAAGATCGAGGACATCGCCTTCGAACGGATCGACCTGCGCGACGGCGCGACGTTCGAGCGCGACCGCCCGTACCTGGTGCCGCTGATCGAGGAGCTGCGGCTGCCGGAGGGGGTGCGCGCGAAGGCGAATCCCAAGAGCTCCACGGGCCGCCTCGACGTGTTCACGCGCGTGCTGACCGACCGCAACCACCGCTTCGACGAGATCGCGGCGGGCTACCGCGGTCGGCTGTACCTCGAGGTCGTGCCGCGTACGTTCGCGATCCGAGTGCGGACGGGCCTGGCGCTCAACCAGGTGCGCGTGTCGGTCGGCGACGCACGGCTGCACGACGGCGAGCTGACCGCGCTGCACGCCTCCACGCCGCTGCTGTTCCGCGGCGGGGAGCCGGTCCCCGCGCACGAGATCTCCGTCGCGGACGGGCTGTTCGTGAGCCTCGCCGTGGCCGACTCGCGGGAGAGCGTCGTGGGCTACCGCGCGAAGAAGAACAGCCTGCCGATCGACCTGACCACGGCGGGAGGGCTGCGCTGGGAGGACTACTGGGAGACCGTGCACCCCGAGCGCGGCGGGCGGATCGTGCTCGAGCCGGAGGTGTTCTACCTGCTGCTCTCGGCGGAGGGCGTGAGCATCCCCCCGCAGTACGCAGCGGAGATGCTCGCCTACGACCCCACCGCCGGAGAGCTGCGCACCCACTATGCGGGCTTCTTCGACCCGGGCTTCGGATATGCCCGCGACCGCAGCGTGAGGGGCAGCCGCGCGGCGCTCGAGGTGCGCGCGCGCGATGTGTCGTTCATGGTCGAGGACGGCCAGCCGGTGTGCAAGCTGGCGTTCGAGCGGATGGCCGCCGAGCCGAACGTGCTCTACGGCGCGGAGGTCGGCTCCAACTACCAGGGCCAGGTCTCGATGCTGAGCAAGCATTTCCGCGAGCGACCCGCGCTCGCCTGAGCAGCCCGCGCGCAACGCTGAGAGTTGCGCGGCCCCGTGTTTCTTATACTTCCGGGCGAACGGTGAACGTCCAGGATGGACGCGCGCGCCGTTGCCGCCACCAAGTAGATGCCTGCGCCGCGCTCAGCCTCCCGCCCAAAGCCCCGAGCTGACGCCGCCGATCCCGCTTGGTCGGTTCCCAGCCTGCGCGAGCCGCGCTACTCGCAGTCGCTCGAGCGGGGCCTCGCGATCCTGACCTGCTTCTCCGCCGAGAAGCCCTCGCTCGGGATCGCGGACATCGCAGACGAGCTTGGCATGAGCCGCTCCACGACCCACCGGTACGTGATCACGCTGGTGGCCCTGGGCTACCTGGAGCAGGAAGCTTCCCGCAAGTACCGCCTCGGGCTGCGCGTGACCGACCTCGGGATGGCGGCGCTCGGCTCGACGGGCCTCGCCGAGCACGCCCATCCCTACCTGGAGGAGCTGCGCGCGCGCACCTCCTACACGGCGAGCCTCGCGGTGCTGGACGGGGCCGAGATCGTCTACGTGGACCGGGTGCGCAGCTTCCGCCGCGGGCTGCGCGGCAGCGCGCCGGGCCTGCAGCCCGGATCGCGCCTGCCGGCGTACTGCACCGCGCTGGGCAAGGTGCTGCTCGCGCACCTGCCCGACGACGCGCAGCGCCGTGCGCTGGCGGACACCAGGCTCGCCAGGCGCGGGCCGAACACGGTCACGAGCAAGCGCGCGCTGCGCGAGCAGCTGGCGGACCTCCGCGACGCGCCGCTGGCGATCGCCGACCGCGAGCTCGACGAGGAGGTCTGCGCGATCGCCGCGCCGGTGCGGGACGGCGGGCACGAGGTGGTGGCCGCGGTGAGCGTGGCTGCGCACGCGGGAATGATCTCCGTGGAGGAGATGATGGACGCGCTCGGGCCGCACGTGATCGCGGCGGCCGACCGCGTCTCGGCCCGGCTCGGCTACAGGCGCGAGCACGAGCGCGGCTGAGCTGCACGGGGGCGCGCCCCCGTGCCGCCCCGTGGCGTAGTGTCCCGCAGCGCGATGCCCGCCCTTCGACCACGCCGCGTGATCGCGCCGACCGCCGGGCTGCTCGCAGCGCTCGCGCTCGGGGCGTGCGGGACGACCGTCTCCACGTCGAAGTTCAAAGGGGAGCAGCACGCCGTCGCGCAGGCGATCGCGGATTTCCAGACGCACGCCACCGCCACCGAACAGGCGAAGGTCTGCGAACAGGACCTCGCGGCGAAGGTGGTCTCGGGGCTCGGTGGGAAGAAGGGCTGCGAAGCGGCGATCAAACGCCAGCTCGGCCAGGTCGACAACCTCGAAGTGACGGTGGACTCGGTCGCCGTCGCAGCCGACGGCAGGACCGCCACGGCGAGCGTGAGGAGCACCTACGGCGGCAAGCAGACGCCCGGCACGATCGCGCTCGTCAAGGAAGGCGGGAAATGGAAGCTCGCGGGGCTGTAGGGCGCTAGCCGAGCGAGCGGCCGTACTGGCGCTCGTAGTAGGCGCGGTACTCACCGGAGCGAATCGGCTCCCACCACCACGAGTTCTCGCGGTACCAGCGCACCGTCTCCGCGAGGCCCTCGTCGAAGCGGACCTCAGCGCTCCAGCCGAGCGCACGGACCTTCTCGGAGGAGAGCGAGTAGCGGCGGTCGTGACCGGGACGGTCGGTGACGTACTCGATCTGCCCGGTGGAGGCTCCGGTGAGCTCGACGATCCTCTTGACCACGTCGATGTTGGGGCACTCGTCGGGACCGCCGGCGTTGTAGACCTCACCCTCCTGCCC
>JAICYC010000033.1 GCA_025934395.1 Solirubrobacteraceae bacterium
GACGTGTCCTGGATCTGGGATGCGGACTTCGAGCTGCTCGCGGGTCGCGTGGCGAGCGTCACGTGCGCGGGCACGCGCGCGAGCGATCTGGCAACGCGCATGAAGTACGCGGGGGTCGCCCCCGAGCGGATCCGGGTGCGCGCGCCGATCGCGGCCGCGCTCGAGGAGGCGGCTGCGGACGGCCCGACGGACGAGACGCTGTACGCGCTGCCCACCTACACGGCGATGCTTGCGCTGCGTGAGCTGCTGGTCGCGCGCGGAGAGGCGGCGAGCGCGTGGGTGTGAGCGCGACCGGTGCGCCCCGCACCCCCGCCGCGGCCCGCGAGGTGATCTGGCACGAGCTCGAGTGCGCCGGCTACACCGCCGACCTCGGCCTGTGGCGCGCGCTCGCCGACGAGCACGTCGCCCCGCCCGGCTCTGCACCGGTGCTCGACATCGGCGCGGGCACGGGACGGGTGAGCATCCACCTCGCCCAGCACGGCCACGACGTGACGGCGCTCGACATCTCCCCCGCTCTGATCGCAGCGCTGCGCGAGCGCGCCCGCGGCCTGCGCGTCGAGCCGCTCGTCGGCGACGCGCGCTCGATCTCGCTCGCACGCACCGACTACGCGCTGTGCGTGGTGCCGATGCAGACGATCCAGCTGCTCGACGCGCGCGGCCGCGCGGGGCTGCTGCGCTCCGCGCGCGCACACATGCGGGCCGGCGCGCTGCTGTGCTGCGCGCTCGTGACCGCGCCCGAGCCGTTCGACGAGCGTCGCGGCGACGACCCTCCCGCGCCCGAGAGCGCGCGCCTCGACGGCGTCATGTACGTGAGCCGTCCCGTGCGCGTCGCCGTGAACGCCCGGCGGATCGAGATCGAGCGCGAGCGGGTGACGCTCGCCGCCCGCGGCGGGAGCGGTCACGACCACGCACCCGAGCGCGACGTGGCGGTCCTGCATCGCCTCAGCGCGCGCTCGCTGCGCGACGAGGCGCGTGCGGCGGGCCTGCGGCCGGCGGGGACGCTCGCGATCGGCTCCACGGAGGAGCACGTGGGCGGGACGGTGGTGATGCTGCGTGCCTGAGCGTCCCACCATGCGCGTGTGCGCGCTGTACCCCGACCTCCTGAACATCTATGCAGATCGGGGCAACCTGCTCGTGCTCGAGCGCCGCTGCGCGTGGCGCGGGCTCTCCTTCGAGCTGCGCACGAGCTCGCTCGGTGACGGCCTCGACGGCGAGCTGCACGACCTCTACTACCTCGGCGGCGGGCAGGACCGCGACCAGCAGCTCTGCGCGGAGGACCTGATCGCCACCAAGGCGGACGCGCTGCGGCAGGCGGCTGCGCGCGGCGCGGTGGTGCTCGGCGTGTGCGGCGGCTACCAGCTGCTCGGCCACTCCTACTCGCTCGGCGAGGAGCAGATCGCGGGGGTGGGGCTGCTCGACCTGCACACCGTGCGCGAGCCGGGCCCACGCCTGATCGGCAACGTCGCGATCGAGGCGACCGGCCTGGCGGCCGCGCGGGGCGGAGCCGCTGCGCGGGGCGCAGCGGCCCGACACGTGCTCGCGGGGTTCGAGAACCACGGCGGGCGCACGTCGCTCGGCGCCGGGCAGCAGCCCCTCGGACGCGTGCTCGCGGGCCACGGCAACGACGGGCGCAGCGGGTACGAGGGCGCGGTTAGCGGCAACGTGATCGGCACCTACCTGCACGGGCCGCTGCTCCCCAAGAACGTGTGGTTCGCGGACTGGCTGATCGCAACCGCGCTCGGGATCGGCGCGGCGGATCTCGCGGCGCTCCCCGACGAGCTCGAGGCGGCCACGCACGCGGACGCGGTGCGCGTGGCCGGCGCCTGAGGGCTCGCGGCCGCAAACTCCGCGCTCGCCCGCGCGCGCATCCGTCGCCGGCTCTAGGCTCGCGCGATGGAGCTCTCCGACTACCAGGCACGCTCGCGGAGGACGGCGCAGTATCCGCGCGAGTCGTGGCTCGCCTACCCCGCGCTCGGGCTCGCGGGCGAGGCGGGAGAGATCGCCGAGCACGCCAAGAAGGCGATCCGCGACGAGGGCGGCGTGGTCGCCGAGGAGCGCCGCGCAGCGATGAGCAAGGAGCTCGGGGACGTGCTCTGGTACGTGGCTCAGCTGGCCACCGAGCTCGAGCTCGACCTCGACGAGATCGCGGCGGAGAACCTCGAGAAGCTGCTCTCGCGCCAGCGCCGCGGCGTCCTGTCGGGCAGCGGCGACGAGCGCTAGCTAGGAGGCGATCGCGAAGCGCGCGAAGCGCTGCGCGAGGTGCGCGGGCACGAGCGCATCAACGCGCACGCCCTCGGGCGTGTCCTCGCGGCTGACCTCGCCGGCGACCTCGTGCAGCTCGGCGAGGCTGCCGCCGTCGGCGTAGGGGACGAGCAGGTGCACGGGGCGCAGCGTGTGCAGCAGCTCGCGCTCGAGCCGCTCCAGCAGGTCCTCGAGCCCCTCGCCGGTGTGCCCGCTGACGAGCATCGCGTCGGGGTGGCGCAGCTGCAGCTCGTCGCGCTGATGCTCGTCGAGCAGATCGGCCTTCCCGAGCACGAGCACGCGCGGCAGGGCGCCCGCGCCGATCTCCTCGAGCGTCTCCGCGACGGAGCGCTCCATCACCTCGCGCTGCTCCAGCGACGCGGAGCCGTCGAGCACATGCACGAGCAGCTCGGCGCGGCGGGTTTCCTCCAGCGTGGCGCCGAACGCGTCGACCAGCTGGTGCGGGAGCTTGCTGATGAACCCCACCGTGTCGATCAGCAGCGTCGGGCGGCCGGCGATGCGCAGCGTGCGCGTGGTGGGGTCGAGCGTGTGGAACAGCCGGTCGCGAACCCCCACGTCCGAGCCGGTGAGCGCGTTCAGGAGCGTGGACTTGCCGGCGTTCGTGTAGCCCACGAGCGCGATCGTGGGCAGCGCCGCGCGCTCGCGCTCGGCGCGCTGCACCGCGCGCGTGCCGCTCACGTGGTCCAGACGCCGGCGCAGCGTGGCGATCCGGTCGCGGGCGAGGCGGCGGTCGGTCTCGATCTGGGTCTCCCCCGGTCCGCGCGTGCCGATCCCGCCACCGAGGCGCTCGAGGTGGCTCCACAGGCCGCGCATCCGCGCGAGGTTGTACTCGAGCTGGGCGAGCTCCACCTGGAGCTTGCCCTCCGCGCTGTTCGCGTGCGCGGCGAAGATGTCGAGGATCACGGTGGTGCGATCGACCACGGGGAGGCCGAGCGCCTGCTCGAGGTTGCGCTCCTGGCGCGCGCTGAGCTCGTCGTCGCAGGCGATCAGGTTGGCGTCCGCAGCCGCCGCGGCGGCCTTCGCCTCGGAGACCTTGCCGGGGCCGAGGTAGCTGTTGGGGTGCGGCGCGTCGCGATGCTGGATCAGCTCGCCCACGCTCGCGACGCCGGCGGTGCGCAGCAGCTCCTCGAGCTCGGAGAGGTCCTCACCGTCGGGCGCGACGGCGACGCAGAGCGCGCGCTGGCGTGCCCGCTGCCCCTCCAACAACCCGTTTGCGTCCCCTCCGCGTTGCGCATGCGTGGGGGCGCTGCGTCCGTTGCGACCCCTTTCCATTCACCGCTCAGTCTAGGCGGTACCAGGCGGCGGGCGGCGCGGTCATGCTGCGAGGTTGCCGAGCCGCTGCACGGCCTCGAGCAGGCGCTCGTCGGGGGTGGTCAGCGAGATCCGGAACCAGCCCTCGCCGGCGGGCCCGTAGATCGATCCGGGCGAGATCACCACCCCCGCCCGCTCCAGCACGTGCTCGGCGTAGGCGGCGGAGCTCTCGAACCCGTCGGGGATCGGCGCCCACACGTAGATCGTGCCGCGCGGCGGCCGGATCCGGATCCCGATCTTCTCGAGCGCCTCGCACACGAGGTCGCGGCGCCGGCGGTAGAGCTCGTTCATCGAGGCCACCTCGCTGTCGGCGTCGGGCGAGAGCGCTGCAACGCCCGCGAGCTGCACCGCCTCGAACAGCCCCGAGTCGATGTTGGTCTTCAGCTGCCAGTAGGTGTGGAGCGCGTCCGCGTTGCCGACCACCACGGCGCAGCGCCAGCCGGTCATGTTGTAGCCCTTGGACAGCGAGAACACCTCGATCCCGACGTCCTTGGCGCCGGGGGTGGCCAGGAACGACGGCGCCTCGTAGCCATCGAAGACGATCTCGGAGTACGCGTTGTCGTGCACGACCAGGATCTCGTAGGCGCGCGCGAACTCGACCACCCGCGCGAAGAACCCGTCCGGGACGACCGCCCCCGTGGGGTTGTTGGGGTAGTTGAGGAACATCAGCTTCGCGCGGCGCGCGACCTCCTCATCGATCGCGCCGAGGTCGGGTACGAACCCGTGCTCGGGCTCGAGCGCCATCAGCACGGGCTCCGCGCCGGCGAGCCACGGGCCGCCCGTGTAGACGGGGTAGCCCGGGTCAGCCGCCAGCGCGTAGTCCCCGGGATCGAGGAACGCGAGGTTGAGGTTGAAGATCGCCTCCTTGGCGCCGATCGCGGGGATGATCTCGCTGTCGGGATCGAGGTCCACGTCGAAGCGCCGCTCGTAGAAGTCGCCGACCGCTTCGCGGAACTCGGGACGGCCGCGGTTGGAGGGGTACTGGTGCGTCTCGGCCTCTGTGACGGCCTCCTGCATAGCCTCGACGATCAGCGGCGGCGTGGGCCGGTCGGGGTCGCCGATGCCGAGGCTGATCACGTCCACGCCCGCAGCACGCTTGTCGGCGATCTTGCGCTCGAGCTGGGCGAACGCGTACGGCGGGATGCGATCCAGGCGCTTACTCGGTTTCATGCAGCTCCTTCTCGAAGTCGTCGCTGAGGCGGCCCTCGAACACCGGTCGCGCCCAGCCTGTCAGGTTCACGCCGAGGTCGCCCGCGACCTCGACCGTCAGCTCACCGCCGTCGAGCACCACCCGCACGCGGATCGCCTCGCCGGTGGCCTGCTGGACGGCGTAGGCGACGGCGGCGCCGCTCGCGCCGGTGCCGGAGGACATCGTCTCCCCCACGCCGCGCTCGAAGATGCGCGCGCGGATCGCCTGCGCCGCGCCGCCGCCACCGCCGAGCAGCGGGGTGAACCACGAGACGTTCGTGCGGTTGGGGAAGCGCGGGTCCGCTTCGATGCCCGGCCCGATCGCGGGCAGGTCCAAGCCGTCGAGCTCCTCCGGGGAGCCGACCCGGATCGCGCACTGCGGGTTGCCGATGCTCACGTGCTGGAAGCGGAACGTGTGACCGCCGGCCGTGAGCTCGCCGGTGCCGTCGACGGGGCCGTCGGGGTAGTCGGCGGAGGCGAGGCTCGCCCGGCCCATGTCGACCGTGCAGGTCTGCGGGCCGGTGATGCGGGGGCGGATCGTGCCGGCGAGGGTTCCGATCGCGAACTCGTCGCGGTCGGTCCACCCGCGGCGGCGCAGGTACAGGATCGCCTCGCGCGCGCCGTTCCCCGACAGCTCCGCCTCGGAGCCGTCGGGGTTGAAGATCCGCAGCTCGGCCACGTGCTCCTCGCTCGCGGGCGCGCTCAGGAGGAGCACGCCGTCGGCGTGGACGCCCAGGTGCCCCTCGCAGAGCCGGCGCACGCGGGCGGGCGTGAGCGCGAACGGGAGCTCGCCCTCCTCCACGATCAGGTAGTCGTTGCCGAGCGCCTGCCACTTCTCGAACCTCATAGGGGGCCGCAGTCTAGGATCTCGCGCGCCACGTCGTCCGGGGAGCGCTCGCCCACGTCGATCACGTTGACTGCGGGCAGCTTGCGCAGCCACGTGAGCTGTCGCTTGGCGTAGTTGCGCGTTCGCCGCTGCATCCGCGCCACGTCGCCCGCGAGCAGATCCTCGAACCCGAGCGCCTTGCGCGCGGTCTCCGAGGCGCCCGCCGCGTGCGCGGCCCGGACCTCGTCGGCTGCACCCGCGGCGACCATCGCCAGCACGCGCGCGTCGATCGCTGCGTAGAGCGCCTCGCGCCCCATCACGAGCCCCACGAGCAGCGTGGGGTGGCGCAGGTCCTCGCTCCAGAGCTGCGAGCGCGCGCCGCCTTCGCCGCTGCCCTCCGGCGGCTCGCCGGTCTCGGGGTCGGGCAGCTCGCCGAGATCATGGAGCTCGAGCGCCCGCACGACGCGCTGGCTGTCGTTCGGGTCGATCTCCGCCGCCGCGCGCGGCGCGCGCTGCCTCAGCAGCGCGTGCAGCGCGGGCGCGCCCTGCGCGGTCAGCTCGGTGATCCAGCGCTCGCGCACCCCCTCCGGCGGCGGCGGGCGAAGGTCGAGGTCTGCGAGCGCCGCGCGGAGATACAGGCCCGTGCCGCCCACGACGATCGGGCGCCGGCCCTGCGCGAGCAGGTCGTCGATCTCCGCGTGCGCGAGCTCCGCGTACTGCCCCGCCGAGAAGGTCGCGTCGACGGGGACGATCGACACGAGCCGGTGTTCGAGCTCGGCGCGCTCCTGCGCCGAGGCGACGCCCGTGAGCGTCTCGAGGCCCCGGTACACCTGCAGCGCGTCGGCGGATACCGCGACCGGGTCCTCGCCCCGCTCGCGCAGCGCGCGCGCGAGCGCGACCGCCACGGCGGTCTTGCCGACGCCCGTGGGACCGAACAGCGCGATCGTGCGCATCGGGATAGGCTCACACGTCATGCAGATCAGCGGAGCCACGGTCCTCCTGACCGGTGCCACGGGAGGGATCGGGCAGGCGATCGCGCGCAAGCTCGCCGCCGCCGGGGCGGAGCTGGTTCTCACCGGCCGCAGGGCGGACGTGCTCGCCCCGCTCGCCAAGGAGCTCGGCGCGCGTCCGCTGTCGGTCGACCTCAGCACGCCCATGGAGCTCACGCGCCTGCTGGGCGAGGTGGGATCGGTCGACATCCTCGTCGCCAACGCGGCGCTGCCCGCGAGCGGGCTCCTGGAGAGCTTCACGGTCGACGAGATCGACAGGGCGCTCGCGGTGAACCTGCGCGCGCCGATCGTCCTCGCCCACGAGCTCGTGCCGGGCATGGTGCAGCGCGGGAGCGGACACCTGGTGTTCGTCTCCTCGCTCGCCGGCAAGGCGGCCGCGCCGGGCAGCTCGATCTACTCGGCCTCGAAGTACGCGCTGCGCGGGTTCGCCGGCTCGCTGCGGGCGGAGCTTGCAACCTCCGGCGTGGGCGTCTCCACGGTCTTCCCCGGCTTCATCCGCGACGCGGGCATGTTCGCGGACTCGGGTGCGACACTGCCGCGGGGACTGCAGACGCGCACCCCCGCGGACGTAGCACAGGCCGTCGCGTCCGCGATCGAGAAGAACCGCGGCGAGGTGGACGTCGCGCCGCTGTCGATGCGCGCCTCGGGGATCCTCGCGGGCGTGGCACCCGAGGTCGCCTCCACGCTCGCGCGGCGGCTCGGCGCCGACGCGATCAGCGCGCAGATCGCCGCCGGTCAGACCGACAAGCGCTGAGCCGCCCCACAGCTAGAACAGCGATGCCTGCGCGGGCGCGGCGGGCGCAGAGGGCGCGAGCACGCGCTCGACCTCGTCTCCGTGCTCGGGGACGTGACCGTGTGTCCTGAACGACATCGGCGCGCGTCCGCGGCGGACCATTGCCGACAGTCGCCTGCGTTCCTCGGGCGGCGCGTTGGCACCGCGACGGTACAGCTCCCGGTAGCGCGGCACGAGGTCGGGTCGCGCCTGTTCGAGCCATCCCATGAACACCCCGCGCACCTCTCCGCGGAGATGCAGCGCGACCCCTCCCACGCTCGTAGCGCCCGCGTCCTCGGCCGCTTGCAGCAGCGGCTCGACCTGCTCGGGTGCGTCGTTGATGCCGGGCATCAGCGGGGCGACCAGGATGCCGGTCGGGATCCCCGCGCGGTTGAGCTCGGCCACCGCCTCCAGGCGAGCGCGCGGGCTCGGGGTGTGGGGCTCGGTTTCGCGCCACGCCTTCTCGTCGAGCGTCGGCACCGACAGGCACGCGGTGATGTTCGTCCGCTGCGCGATCTCGAGCATGAGCTTCATGTCGCGCAGCAGCAGCGGCGACTTCGTCAGGATCGAGCACGGGTTGGCCGCGTCGCGGAGCGCCTCCCAGATCCCCTCCATCAGGCGGTAGCGCCCCTCCACCCACTGATAGGGGTCCGTGTTGGTGCCGAGCGCGACGTGCTCGCCCTTCCAGGAGCGGCGCGCGAGCTCGGCGCGCAGGACCTCGGGCGCGTTGACCTTGACGACGATCTCGCGCTCGAAGTCGCGGCCGGGGTTGAAGCCGAGGTAGGTGTGGGTGGGGCGAGCGAAGCAGAAAACGCACGCATGCGCACATCCCCGGTACGGGTTGACCGTCCAGCGGAACGGCATCCGCGAAGCCTCGGGAACGCGGTTGAGCACCGACTTCGCGTGGACCTCGTAGAAGCGCGTGTCGAGCGCCTCGGGTGCGTCGAACCGCCGCACCGTCGCGGGGTCGCGGTGACCGGGGAGCTGCGCCTGCTCCTCGGCCTCGATCGTGAGGTTGTCCCAGCGCACGAACGTATGTTCGCACAGTCAGCGGCGGCCATGCCAAGGGTGCCCCGCGACGGGCACCGGGGCCCAGGCCTAGCCGAACTCGATCACGCTGCGGATGCCGTCCTGCGCCTCCATCAGCTCGAAGCCCCGGTTGACGTCCTCCAGGGGCATCCGGTGCGAGATGAACGGGTCCACGTCGATGTCGCCCGCCATGTAGCGGTCGACGAGCATCGGCACGTCTTCGCGGCCCTTCAGGCCCCCGAACGACGAGCCGCAGATCCGCCGGCCCGTGATCAGCAGCCGCGGGATCACGTCGAGCGTCGCGCCGCGCCCGGCGACGCCGCACACGGTGCACAGCCCCCATCCCATCCGCGCCGCCTCGACCGCCTGGCGCATCACCGCCACCAGCCCGGTCGCCTCGAACGTGTAGTCGGCGCCGAACCCGTCGGTCATCTCGAGGATCGCCTCCACGGAGTCCGCGCCACCGGTGAGCAAGTCGGTGGCGCCCTGGCCGCGCGCGAGCTCCAGGCGCTCGGGCGAGAGGTCGACGCACACGATCCGCTCGGCACCCTGCAAGCGACAGCCCGCAACCGCCCCGAGGCCCACCATCCCCGCCCCGAAGACCACGCACGTGGAGCCCTCGCGAACGCCCGCGGTCCTCATCGCCGCGCCGAGGCCCGTCGAGAGCCCGCACGCGAACAGGCACGCGCGGTCCAGGGGCGCCTCGGGGCTCACGCGCGCGAGCGCGATCTCCGGCATCACCGTGTACTCCGCGAACGTGGAGGTGCCCATGAAGTGGCGCAGCGGCTCGCCCTCGCGCGAGAGGCGGGTGGTGCCGTCAGGCAGGTAGCCGAGGTTCTGTTGCTCTCGGATCGCCAGGCACAGGTTCGTGAGCGGGCTCCTGCAGTGGATGCACTCGCCGCACTGGGGCGAGAACAGCGTCACCACCCGATCGCCCTCGGACACGAGCGTCACGCCCTCGCCACAGCGCTCCACCACGCCCGCGCCCTCGTGGCCGAGCACGGTCGGCGCGTAGCCGGAGGGGTCCACGCCCGAGGCGGTGTACATGTCGGTGTGGCAGATCCCGCATGCGTGCAGGCGCACCAGCACCTCGCCCGGCCCCGGGTCGGCCAGCTGGACCTCCTCGACGACGAGCGGCCTGCCGAACTCCTGCAGCACCGCTGCGCGGATGTTCACGCCACCGCTCTCCCCACGAGCATCTCCTCCCCGATCAGCGTCTGGCTGCTCGCGCCCGTGACCCGCACGTGGGTGAGCTCGCCGGGAACGGCAACGCCGTCGAAGTTGACCACCTTGTTGTGGCGCGTGCGCCCACGGATCTTGTCGGGGTCCGTACGCGAGGTGCCCTCCACGAGCACCTCCACCGTGCGACCGACGAACCGCTGTGCGCGCTCGCGCGCGTGCTGCTGCACGCGCTCCACGAGCCTCTCCATGCGCGCGACCTTCACCGGGTGCGCCACCACCCCCTCCGCGATGCCCGCCGCCTCCGTGCCGCGGCGCGGAGAGAAGATGAACGTGAACGCGCTGTCGTAGCGGACCGCGTCCACCACCGCGAGCGTCTGCTCGAAGTCCTCCTCCGTCTCGCCCGGGAAGCCGACGATGATGTCGGTGCTCAGCGATGCATCCGGCACGTGCTCGCGGATCAGCGCCACGCGGTCCAGGTAGCGCTCGCGGTCATAGGTGCGCCGCATCGCCTTCAGGATCCTGCTCGATCCAGACTGCAGCGGCAGGTGGATGTGCTCGCACACGCTCGCGAGCTCCGCATGCGCACGGATCACGTCCTCGCGCATGTCCTTCGGATGCGGGCTGGTGTAGCGGATGCGCTCGATCCCCTCCACCCCGTCGAGCAGCGCGAGGAGCCCCGCGAACGTCGGCTTCTGGCGGCGGGAGCCCGCCGGCGCGCCCGGCGCGGGCGCCCCCGCCGGAAGGTCGCGGCCATAGGAGTTCACGTTCTGGCCCAGCAGCGTCACCTCGCGCACGCCGTCCGCCGCCATCGCGTGCACCTCCTCCACGAGCTCCTGCGGAGGGCGGCTCGCCTCGCGCCCGCGCGTGGAGGGCACGATGCAGTACGAGCACGCGCAGTTGCACCCCACGCTGATCTGGAGCCATCCCTGGAACGGGCGCTCGCGTCTGGCCGGCAGGTGGCCGGTGAAGCCCTCGAACTCGAAGTAGCCCTGGGCGCTCAGGGAATCGCTCGTGAGGAACTCCGCGAGCCGGTGCACCTGGCCGGGCCCGAACGCCACATCGACGAACGGGAAGCGCTCGAACACCTCCTCCTTGACGGACTGCGCCCAGCAGCCGCCAACGCCCACGACGCGCTCCGGGCGCTCCCGCTTCAGGCGCTTCGCCTCGCCGAGGTGTGCCACGAAGCGGCTGTCCGCCGTCTCGCGGATCGAGCACGTGTTGAACAGGATCAGGTCAGCGTCCGCGCGCGCCCGGGCCTCCTCGTAGCCGAGCGCGTGCAGCATCCCCTTCATCCGCTCGGAGTCGTGCTCGTTCATCTGACAGCCGAACGTCGTCAGGTGGTAGCGCTTCACGCCCGAAGCGTACCCGCAGTCGGCGGCCGCGCCGCCCATGGGCACACCAGGGCGTGGGCCGCCGCAGGACCCACGCCCTGGGCGCCCCACCCACTCAGCTGGTGCTGGTGGATGTTGTTGGCGTCGTGCCGGTCGAGCTCGTGTGCTGCTCCTGCTGGTCGTCGCCCAGCAGCTTCGCCGCTGCCGACACGCAGCGGCTGAACGGGGTGCCCTTCACGCCTTTTTCATGCTTCTTGCTCAGCGTCGAGCAGGCCGACTTGGGGCTTTTGCTCGCGCCGCTGGCGACCTTCGCCATGGCCGTGACGCACTGCGAGAACGGCGTGCCCTTCTGGCCCGCGACGTGCTTCTTGCTCTGGTTGGCGCAGAGCACGCCGTAGGCGTGCCCGCTCGGCGTGGAGGTGGGTGCCGTCCCGGTGGTCCCGGTGGTGGTCGTGCGGTTGTGGCCGGGTGCCGATTCACTGTGCCCGTTCGCGGCGATCGCGAGGGCGGGGACTGCGCCGAGCGCCATCGCGCAGACCGCGATCGCGATTCGGACGTGGACTTTCATGTGATTCGGCCTCCTGGGGACTGGGCCGTCTGGCGCGTGCCAGACCCGGTTTCTGCGCCTTCGCCTCGCGGCGAGTTCGCGCCTTTCCCCCTACTACGCGCGGAGCGAACGAACGTCAGGGGGTTTCTGCGACGGGCTTTTCGGCGGCCCGCTTGGAACCCGTGGTCGCTTCGGGGAGCACGGGCGTGGTCGCCTGGGCCGGGGGCTGTTCGGGCTTTTTCGGTTCCGCGCGATGCGAAGCGGATTCCGGCGATGACCCATCCGTCGCGGGCGCGCCGTGCGATGCGTGCGAAACCTTTTCGCCCTTTGCGTGCGCGCGAGTCTGGGATCGGCCGCCCGCCCGTTCGTGGGACCGTGCGTGACCGTTCGCCGCGCCCTGCCCGGAACGGGGTTGCGGGGCTTCCCCTGAGTGACCGGGCGCTTCGAGCGCCAGCACGCTCTGGGCGGGGCCGGTGACGGTCACTGCGCGAACCCGCGCCGGCGTGCGTGCGTGAGCCGGGTGGTGAGCCGAGGGGTGGACGGGCGCCGCCACCGCACGCGCGTGCGCAGCGCGCGGCGCGACGGTGGAGCGCGCATGGGCGTGTATCGGAGCCGCGGGCGGCTCGGATCGATGGTGCGAGACCGCCGTGCTCAACCCTGCGCCCGCGCCCGCGAGCAGCACGGCGCCGACGACTGCCTTGCCCGCGACCGCAAGCCCAGCTGACTGGCCCGCCACCCCCGCAGCCGCGCCCGCGTGGCCGGAGCCCGCGCCGCCGAGGGTCGACGCCAGTACGCGCGCAGCGAGCGCGGGCGCGAGCGGTGGCGCGAGCGCGTTCAGGCCCGCCCGCCGCGCCGGGATCGCCTCCGCGAACGCCGAGCACGCCGCGCACGAGCGCAGATGCGCCCGCACCCGCTTTCCCCGCAGGGCGCGGCCGTCGCCGTCGGAGATCATCCGCGTCACCTCCTCACAGCGCATCGCGCGGCCCTCCTCGAGGTCCTGCAGCGAGCGTCGGGCCTCGTAGATCACCTGCTTCGCCGCCCCCGTGGAGATCTGCAGGGCCACCGCGATCTCCTCGTGCGAGAGGCCGCTCAGCTCGCGCATCACCAGCGCACCGCGCTGGCGCTCGGGCAGCTCGCGAAGGTCCGCCACGAGCGTCGAGAGCCGCTCGCGTCCGAGCGCCTCTGCTTCGGCCGAGGCGCTCGCCACCTCCACGTCCTCGCTCAACTTCTCTTGCGGGCGGCGCCGCCGCAGCACGCTCATCGCCTCGTTGTGAACGATCCGGTACAGCCAGGGCCTCAGCGGCGCGTCGCGCTGCCCGCGACGCAGCGCAACCAGAGCCGAGGTGAACGCCGACTGCAGCGCATCCTGGGCGTCCGCGTCGTTGCCCACCAGCGGCCTGCAGTACCGGTACAACCGCTGGTGGTAGCGATCGTAGATCGCCGCGAACGCGCGCTCGTCGCCGTCGCCCACCCGCAGCGCAAGGCGCTCGTCGCCCGACATCGCCCGTACAGCACGCAGATCCCTGCGTGCAGGTGCGACAGCAGCAGCCGGAGCACCCATCACCCATACCTGTCGGTCACGCATCAGCGGGACAATAGTCAGGCGCTATCGGGGCGGACATGCGGCGACGCGCTGGGGCGAGCGAGGGCGCAGCATGGCCCAATGGAACAGCCGACGCACATTTATGAGAAACCTCTTAGACTGGTCCGGCGGCTCGTGGATTCAAGCGGTGCATGGATGCAGCATCATCCCGCGACGCCAACCCCGTTGGCCCCGCATCCACGAGCCGCTCTTATTTGAGCGGGCCAACGAGAGTGCAGCAGCCCGCCTGTACCCGGGAAGGGTGCATCCACGAGCCGCTCCTATTTGAGCGGGCCAACGCGAGTGCAGCAACCCGCCTTGCCCGCCCGCCCCGCCTTCGGGGGAAGGGTGCATCCACGAGCCGCTCCTATTTGAGCGGGCCAACGCGAGTGCAGCGACCCGCCTTGCCCGCCCGCCCCGCCTTCGGGGGGAGGGTGCATCCACGAGCCGCTCCTATTTGAGCGGGACAACGAGAGTGCAGCAGCCCGCCTGTACCCGCCAGGGTGCATCCACGAGCCGCTCAAATCCGAGCGGGACAACGAGAGTGCTCTATGCAGCGACAGCCGGTTCGCTGGCGATCGGCGCCGGGTCCTTCGCGTCGTCATCCGCCGGCGGGGCCGCCGTGTTGATCGGCGTCACGAGGTCCTTGCCGACGCCCAGCGCCTCGTAGATCCTGCCTTCGATCTCCTTGGCCGTCGCGGGGTTCTCGTCCAGGTAGGCCTTCGCGTTGCCGCGGCCCTGGCCGAGCCGGTCCTTGCCGTAGGAAAAGAACGAGCCCGACTTGGCCACGATGTTGTGCTCCAGCCCGAGGTCGAGCAGGCAGCCCGACGTCGAGATCCCCTTGCCGAACTCGATGTCGAACTCCGCCTGGCGGAACGGGGCAGCCACCTTGTTCTTGACCACCTTCACGCGCACGCGGTTGCCGACCGCCTCGGTGCCGTCCTTGAGCGTCTCGATGCGGCGGATGTCCAGGCGCTGGGACGCATAGAACTTCAGCGCCCGGCCGCCGGGCTGCGTCTCCGGCGAGCCGAACATCACGCCCACCTTTTCGCGGATCTGGTTCGTCAGCACGCACAACGTCTCGGTGCGGTTGAGGTTCCCCGCGAGCTTGCGCATCGCCTGGGACATCATCCGTGCCTGCGCGCCCACCGTCTGATCGCCCATCTGGCCCTCGAGCTCCACCCGCGGCGTGAGCGCCGCCACCGAGTCGATCGCCACCACGTCCACCGCCCCCGAGCGCACGAGCATGTCAGCGATCTCGAGCGCCTGCTCGCCGTAGTCGGGCTGCGAGACCAGCAGCTCGTCGATGTCGACCCCGATCTCCTTCGCGTAGAGCGGGTCCATCGCGTGCTCGGCGTCGATGAACGCGCACACGCCGCCGAGCCTCTGCGCCTCGGCGAGGACGTGGTAGATCAGCGTCGTCTTGCCCGAGGACTCCGGGCCGTAGAGCTCCACGATCCGCCCCCGCGGCATCCCCCCGATACCGAGCGCCAGGTCGAGCGACAGCGCACCCGTGGGGATCGCCTTGCAGCGCACCTGCGCGCCCTCGTCGCCCATGCGCATGACCGAGCCCTTGCCGAACTCGCGCTCGATCTGCGTGAGCGCGCCCTGAAGCGCGGCATCGCGAGCCTTCGCGGCCTTCTCCTCGTCGGTCACGGACATGGTCTTACTCCTCCGGTTGTGGGGCTTGGAGCAGGAAGCTAGCCCGCGCATCGGACGGAACGTCTGTTCGCGTGGCGCCCGCAGAGGGCCGATGGGCGAAAGGCGCGTGCCGATCAGCACTAGCTCGGATCCCCCGCTGTTTCGTCCAGTCCGCAGCGCCCTCGCTCCCGCGCTGCGGGGGGCGCGCCGATCATGACGCGTCCACACGCCGCACACGATCCCAGCCCACGCCTGTCTTGCGCTCCCCTCTCCCCCCCAACCTGACCCGCAACCTCGTCCGCCTCGCCGCCGCCGCGACGTTGCTCGGCGCGCTGCTGCTCTCGCTGGCCGGCGCAGCCGGCGCACGCAGCAGCGCCTGCGCGTCGCAGAAGCGCTCCACGCGCGCCTGCGCCCAGTCGCGACCCCACCACAAGGCGAGCAAGCACGCGCGCCATCACCACGCCAAGACGAAGGCGCCGAAGCCCAAGAAGCCGGTGCGACTGGCTCCGGCGTGCGAAGACGGAAGCACGCCCACGACGATCAGCGAAGAATCCACGTGCGCGGACGGCAGCGAAGCGCAGTGCCCCGCCGCCACCGCGCCCACGTTCGCGCCCGACGGCTCGATCGCGTACTGCACGCCCGAAAGGCTGCCGGCGGCCGCCCCGGTCGAAGCGTCCGAACCCACCGACGAATCGGACAGCTCGGCCTGCGACGACGGCAGCACCGCTGCCATGGACGGCGAAGGCGCGTACTCGTGCGATGACGGGAGCGAACCGCAGTGCCCCGAACCGACGCTCCTCACGCTGTCCGAAAGCGGCTCCGCGCTCGTCTGCGAAGCCTCCGAAGAAGGCGCCTAGGCCCAGCCGCCACGCCGGTGCGGCGGGCGCGCGGTCTCAGATGCCCGCCCCCAGCTCGCATCTCGCCAGCGTCTCGTAGCGCGCGCCCGCAGGCGACAGCCACGAGCGCTGCAGCGACACCGCCTCGATCGCCACGCTGAGCGCGGGTGTGGCAGGCAGCCGCGCGCGCGCATCCACCGCGCCACCGCCCCTGACGCGTGCGACGGTCACGTGCGCGCGGAACCGGCGGCGCTCGGGCTGCCAGTCGATCGCCATCGCCAGCTCGTCGGTGACCCGCCGCTGCAGCTCCGCGAGGCCTTCGGCGCCGGTCAGCTCGATCGCGAGCACCTTCGGCCGGCGCGCGGGCAGCCACAGCGGCGCGCCCAGCGTCGCCTCGCACGCGGGCGAGTGCAAGCGGCTCACGACCGGGCCGAGCGCGTCGATCTCCGCGACCGGCCGCGACCCGAGGAAGCACAGCGTCACGTGCAGCAGCTCGGGGTCGAGCAGCCGCACCGCGTGGCGCGCCGGCCCGGCGAGCGCTGCACGCGCCCAGTCCGCGAGCTCCTCGCGGGCCGCCGACGGCAGCTCCGCTGCGACGAACAGGCGGGCGCGCGGGTGGCGCGACACGCCGCTCAGGCGCCGGAGAGCGCGCGGCGCAGCAGGTGCATCGCAACCGTCCCCGCACGGTCGCGGATGTCGCTGCGCCCACCGGGCAGGTTCACCGAGCGCGTGATCGGCTCCGCGCCGCCGCGCACGCTCAGCCACACGAGCCCCACCGGCTTCTCCTCGCTGCCGCCACCCGGGCCCGCCACCCCGGTGATGCCCACCCCGACGTCAGCGCCGGCGCGCTCGCGTGCCGCATCGGCGAGCGCCTCGGCGACCTCGGCGGAGACCGCGCCGTGCGCCTCGAGCGTCGCCCGCGGCACCCCCGCGAGCGATTCCTTGACCTCGTCGGCGTAGGCGACGATCGAGCCGAGGAAGTACTCCGAGGAGCCGGGCAGGTCGGTGAGCCGCGCCGCGAGCATGCCGCCCGTGCACGACTCCGCGGTGGCGACCGTGCGCCCGCTCGTTCGCAGCAGCCCGGCGACCTGCTCGTCGACCGTGCTGCCGTCGTCGGAGAACAGCGTGTCCGCGTGTCGCTCCCGCACGATCGCCTCGAACGACGCGTACACATCGGCCTGCGGCGGCTCGAAGCGCGTGACCACCTCCACCTCGCCGCGTTTCAGGCATGTCGTCACCTCGAGCCGGTCGAGCTCCACGCCCGCGCTTTCGGCGATCCGCAGGGTCTCGGCGATCTCGGACTCGGGGATCCCGAACAGGCGCAGCGTGCGCTGCTCGTAGGTCGTCGCCGCCCGGAGGGTGCCCGCGAGCGCCTCGGTGGCAAGTGCGTGTCCCCACATCGGCTGCAGCTCGCGCGGCGGCCCGGGCAGCACCACCACCGTGGGGCCGCTGCCGTTCGAGGGCGGCACGACCAGCCCGGGGGCCGTCCCCACCGGCTCGAGGATCGTCGCGCCCTCGGGGATCGTCGCCTGCTTGCGGTTGGCCTGCTCGATCGCCGCCGGGTCGAGGTTCGGCCAGCGTTTCAGCAGCGGGGCCACGATCTTCGCGATCCGCCCGGAGAGCGCCTCGTCGAGCACCATCGGGCGCCCCTGGAACCGGCCCACGACCTCCGCCGTGAGATCGTCTGCGGTGGGCCCGAGGCCACCGCTGGTCAGCACGAGGTCGAGGCCGCGCGCCGACATCGACTCCAGCGCGTCGCGCATGTCCTGCGGCCGGTCGCCGACGATCGTGATGCACGCGAGGTCGACGCCCTCCTCGGCCAGGCGCTCCGCGAGCCACGGCCCGTTGCGGTCGCTCACGCGCCCGCTGAGCACCTCGGTGCCCGTCACCACGATGCCCGCGCGCAGGCTCACGTCGCTACTTGCACGTCGGCAGGTGGCCCGGCGTCAGCCGCTGGCGGCCGCGTGCCTTCGTGATCGAGTACCCGATCGCTTCGCTGGAGGAGGGCACGGTGCGCGCACGTCCATCCACGTAGATCGTCACTTCGCTGTTCCCGAGCGTGACCTCAAAGCGCCGTCCATGGTAGGTCGAGGTGCTTTCCCCCGCTCCCAGGGTGACGCCCGGCAGGAGCTTCTTGCCGTGTTCGTCGAGCAGGCACACGTACACGGGCGCGATCGCCTTCAGCGACACCGTCACGATCGACGGGGCCGCTGCGTGCGTGACGCTCGTCGCGACCGTGCGCGTCCTGCCCGTGCTCGCGGCCGCTCGGCCGGGGTGCTTGGAGGAGGAGCCGCCCGTGGCGAGCAGCACGATCAGCAGCACGATCAGCGCCCCCACGATGCTCACCGCGACGAGGTAGCCGCGCGATGGACCGCCGCCGCCGCGCGGCTGGCGCGAGCGCGCGCTGCCGGGCGAGGAGACGATCGGCTCGAACATCTCCGTGCCGCGCTCGTGGTGCAGTCGGTACTCCTCCACGAGGCCCTTCGCATCGAGGCCGAGCGCCTGCGCGTAGGTGCGCAGGAAGCTCTTCACGAACGTGGGCCCCGGGAGCAGCCCCCACTCTTCGTTCTCCAGCGCGCGCAGGTACTTCGCCCGGATCTTCGTCTGGGCCTCGATCTCCGACACGTCGATGCGCGAGCGCATCCGCGCCTCACGCAGCGTTGCCCCTATCTCCGGCATGCAGAGGAGAGGCTAGTCGTTGACCGTCGCCCCGGCGGAGTCGAGCGCCGCCAGAACGCGCGGGAGATCTGCCTCGGTGATCAGCACCTGCCGGGGCTTGGAGCCTTCGTAGCCGGAGATCACGCCGCGCCGCTCGAGCATGTCGATCATCCGTCCCGCGCGCGTGTAGCCGAGGCGCAGACGCCGCTGCAGCATCGAGGTGGAGGCGGTGCCCATCTCGGCGACGAGCGTGATCGCGTCGCGCAGCAGCGGATCCTCGTCGGGGTCGAACTCGTCGCTGCTCTCCTCGCCGGGCTCGGGCTCCACCTCCTCGAGCAGCTCCTCGCGCAGCTCCGGCTCGCCCTGGCGGCGCCACAGGTCGGTCAGCTTGGCGATCTGCGCCTCGTCGATGTAGGCGCCCTGGATGCGCTGCAGGCGCGAGCTGCCGACGGGGCTGAACAGCATGTCGCCCTGGCCGAGCAGCGACTCGGCGCCGTTCTGGTCGAGGATCACGCGCGAGTCGGTCTGCGAAGAGACCGCGAACGCGATCCGTGAGGGCACGTTCGCCTTGATCATCCCCGTGATCACGTCCACGCGCGGGCTCTGCGTGGCCAGCACGAGGTGGATCCCCACCGCGCGCGCCTTCTGCGCGAGGCGGATGATCGAGTCCTCCACGTCGGCGGGCGCGACCATCATCAGGTCCGCGAGCTCGTCGATCACGCACAGGATGTAGGGCAGCGGGGCTTCGCCGCGGCGCTTGCGCGCAGCGTTCAGCTCGACGAGGCCGCGCGTGCGGGCGAGCGACATGATCCCGTAGCGCTGCTCCATCTCCTTGACGAGGTTCTGCAGCGCGTTGGCGGCCATCCGCGGGCTCGTGATCACCGGCGTGAGCAGGTGCGGGATCGACTCGTAGTGGTTGAGCTCCACCTGCTTGGGATCCACGAGCACCAGCCGCACCTCGTGCGGGCTCGCGCGCAGCAGGATGCTCGACAGCATCGCGTTGATCGCGCCCGACTTGCCCGCGCCGGTCGTGCCCGCCACGAGGATGTGGGGCATCTTGGCGAGGTCCGCGCCGATCGCCTTGCCCGCGACGTCCTTGCCCAGCCACACCGTCAGCGGCGACCAGTCCTTCGGCGGCGCCTGGAAGACGTCGCCGAGCTTCACGATCCGCCGGTGCGCGTTGGGGACCTCGACGCCCACGGCCTGCTTGCCCGGGATCGGCGCGAGGATGCGGATGTCGGTCGCCGCGAGCGCGTACGCGAGGTCGTCCTTGAGCTGCGCCACCTTCGCGACCTTCGTCCCGGGGGCAAGGCGCAGCTCGTAGCGCGTGATGTGCGGGCCCGCCACCGTGCCGATCACCTTCGCGTCCACGCCGAAGTGGCCGAGGGCCTCCACGAGCGCCGTGGCGATCCGCTCCTGCCCCGCGGTGTCCGGGCGGCTCTGCTCTCCGGTCGAGCGGGTCAGCAGGCGCCCCGCCTCGGGCACATCCCAGACGAAGTCCGGGTCGTCGGTCACGGCGCTGCGGTAGCGCCCGGCGGGCGTCAGGTCGGCCGCGTCCGCGCGAGCCACCCCGGCGAGCTGCTCCTCCTCGTCCTCCTCGGCCGCATCGCGCTCGCGGGAGACCTCGGGCTCGGGCTCCGCAGCAGCCGCCGAGCCCTCCTCCCCATCCATCTCCGCATCCGCAGGCGGCTCAGGGTCCTCCCCGGCCCAATCCCGCGACGGCGCCTCGACGTGGGTGGCGCGCACGACGAGCTTCTCCGGGTCGGGGTCGGGCGGGTGCAGCAGCGCGTCGTCGCGCTCGTCGGCCGCGGCGGGGGCGCGTTCCTCGCCCGCGCGTGCGCGTGCGCGGCGCTCGCCCGCCGCGCGGACCATGCGCGTGGTGTCGATCAGCCCGTGGCCCGTCGCGCGCAGCGCGCTCGCGAGCGACGCGCCGGTGAGCAGGATCACCGCAGCGAGCGCGAGGAACACCACGAGGATCTGCACGCCCACGTCCTGCACGAGCCGGTGGGCGAGCTGGTAGAGCGCTTCGCCCGCGATCCCGCCGTGCGCCTGCAGGTGCGCCGAGCTCCACGCAGCGCCGCCGTGGTGGGGCCCGCTGCTCAAGCCGAGGGTGCCCGCCGCGAGCGCCAGCGTGACCGCTGCGAACGCGCACACCGCGCCCGTCCGCAGCGGCCGCAGCGCGGGCAGCACGGGCCGCAGCAGGAACACGCCGCCCGCCACCCCGAGCGCGACCGGCGCGAGCACCCGCGCGCCGCCGAGCATCCAGCCGAGCGCGGTCGCCAGGGCGTCGCCCGCGCGCCCGCCGGCCTGCGCGCCGGCGCTGTAGAGCACGAAACCCGAGAACACCGCCAACGCGAGCAGCGCGAGGCCGACGATGTCGCGCTGGCGCTGGTCGAGCACCGGGAGCATCGGCAGGCGCGGCAGCGCGCCGCGCGCGCGCCCCCGGCCGCTGCTGCGACGCGGGGAGGTGCCGCGCCGCTGCGGGGCCCGGGCCCGGGAGCGCGCAGGGGCGCGCTTTCGCGATGTTGCCATCGCGCGCAACTTCGACGCGGCCGCCCCGGACCCTCCCTTTTGCGAGCCGATTCGCGGCGTTTGCGGGCGCTCCCGGCGGCCACCGGGCCGGACGTCGGCGGGCCGAGGTCTTAACATCGCTTTACGCCCTTTAGATAAAGACACAGCGATGAACGACTTCTCACGGACACCGAGAGTGCTCGTCGTCGAGGACGACGAGGACATCGCACAGGCGCTGCAGCGGTCGCTGCGCATGGAGGGGTACGAGGTGCGCACCGCCAGCGACGGCGAGGTGGCGCTCGAGCAGGGGCGTGCGTTCGCGCCCGACCTCGTGATCCTCGACCTCGGGCTCCCCAAGCTCGACGGCGTCGAGGTCGCCCGCGCGCTGCGCGACGACGACGACGTGCCGATCCTGATGCTCACCGCGCGCGACGCGCTCGAGTCGCGTGTGGAAGGGCTCGACGCAGGCGCCGACGACTACCTCGTCAAGCCGTTCGAGCGCCAGGAGCTGCTCGCGCGCATGCGCGCGCTGCTGCGCCGCCGCCCGCCGCGCGGCTCGGCGCCGCTGCGCGTCGGCGACCTGTCGCTGAACGCCGACACGCACGAGGTGCAGCGGGCCGAGCGGGAGATCGAGCTGACCCAGCGCGAGTTCGAGCTGCTCGAGTACCTGATGCGCAACGAGCGGATCGTGATCTCGCGCCAGCGCCTGCTCGACGAGGTGTGGGGCTACGACCCGTTCTCCACCACCAACACGATCGAGGTGTTCGTCTCGAACCTCCGCCGCAAGCTCGAGTCGGGCGGCGAGCCGCGGCTGCTGCACACGATCCGGGGGGCCGGCTACGTCCTTCGCGCGTAGGGTCCCGGGGCCGGTGAGGCGCTCCGTGGCGCGCGTGTCGGCGAGCTTCGACCGCCTGCCCATCCGCCTGCGGCTGGCGGGCGTCTCGGCGCTGCTCACGTTCGTGATCCTGTGCGCGTTCGCGCTGGCGATCGGGTCGCTCACGGTGCACCGGATCCGCTCGGACTTCAACCGCGAAGTCAACGACACCGCCGCCCGGCTCCCCTCCCAGCTGACGTTCACCGTCGACGCCGTCCACAACCGCTTCAACGTCACGCCGCCGCTGGCGGACTTCACCGGCGACCACGCCGTGATCCGCATCCTCGCGCTCGAAGACCACGTGATCGAGGAATCGCCGCGCCACTCGCCGTCGTTCGGGCCGCCGCGCGGCGAACCCCGCACGATCGCGGGCTACCGGGTGGTCAGCCGGCGCCTGATCGTGCGTGACCGCGACGAACAGCCGATCGGCCAGCTGATCTTCCAGTACGGGCGCCAGGTGTCGGACACCGAGGCGACCGTCAAGCGCGTGGAGCTGTTCCTGCTGCTCGGCGTGCTCGCGGGCAGCGCGCTCGCGCTGCTCGCCGGGATGGCGATCGCGCGGCGCGCGATGGCGCCGATCGCCTCGCTGACGAGCGCGGCCGCGGAGATCGCGCGCACCCGCGATCCCTCGCACGCGATGCCCGAGCCGCAGGCCGACGACGAGGTCGCAGAGCTCGCGCGCACGCTCGAGGGGATGCTGCGCGAGCTCGACGCCGCGCGGGGCGAGACGGAGGCCGCGCTCGCGCGTCAGCGCCAGTTCGTGGCCGACGCATCGCACGAGCTGCGCACGCCGCTGACGAGCGTGCTCGCGAACCTCGAGCTGCTCGCCGAGTCGCTGCACGGCGACCAGGGCGAGGCGGCGCGCTCGGCGCTGCGCTCCTCACGACGCATGCGCAGGCTCGTCGCCGACCTGTTGCTGCTCGCGCGCACCGATGCCAAACGAACGCTCGCGCGCGAGCCGTGCGACGTCGCGCAGATCGTCGTCGAGGCCGCCGCCGAGCTCGGGCCGGTCAGCGACGAGCACGAGATCTCGCTCGACGTCCACCCCGCACCCGTGCTCGCCTCACGCGACGAGCTTCACCGGCTCGTCATCAACCTGCTCGAGAACGCGGTCAAGCACACGCCTGCGGGCACCGCGATCACCGTCAGCACCACCGCGAGCCGCGAGCACGTCGAGCTGGTCGTGCAGGACGACGGGCCCGGCGTTCCCGCCGCGATCGCACCGACGCTGTTCGAGCGCTTCGTCCGGGGACAGGGCGACCGCGGCGGCTCGTTCGGGCTGGGCCTCGCGATCGTGCGCGCGGTCGCCGAGTCGCACGGCGGCACCGTGCGGCTCGAAGGCCGCGCGGGCGCGAGCGGCGCGCGGTTCGTGGTGACGCTGCCGCGCTCCCCGTCAGACCTCGACGACGACCGGCAGCACCATCGGGCGCCGCTTGAGGCGGTCGTAGACTAGCTTCGCGAGGTCGTCGTGCAGCACCTGCTGGAGCATGTCCACGTCGTGGATGCGCTCCGCCGCCGCGCGCTCGAGCGATTCCTCCACGGTCGTGCGGATCTCCTCGGCGAGCTCGTCGGCCTGGTCGAGGAACGGCACGCCGCGGAGGATCACCTCCGGGTCCGCCACAGAGCTCCCGTCCTGCTCTGCGATCGTCACCACCACGATGAAGATGCCGTCCGCCGAGAGCATCCTGCGGTCGCGCAGCGCCGCGTCGGCGATCTCGCCGATTTCCACCCCGTCGACGAAGATCATCCCCGCCTCCTCGGGATCGCCGAAGCGCGCGCGGCGCTCGTCGATCTCCAGCGGCAGCCCGTTGTCGCCCTGGAACACGCTGCGCGGGTCGATCCCCACCGCCTCCGCGAGCTGCGCGTGCAGGCGCAGCCGCTTGAAGTCGCCGTGGAAGGGCATCACGTAGCGCGGCTTGACGAGGTTCAGCATCAGCTTCACCTCCTCCGCGTAGCCGTGACCGGATGCGTGCACGGGAGCCTCGCGGGGCGTGATCACGTCGCAGCCGATGTGGTAGAGCCGGTCGATCGTCTCGTTGACCGCGCGCTCGTTGCCCGGGATCGGGGTCGCGCTGAAGACCACCGTGTCGCCGCGCTTGAGCTCGATCTGGGGGTGGTCGCGGTAGGCCATCCGCCGCAGCGCCGACAGCGGCTCGCCCTGGGAGCCGGTGGAGATGATCACCACGCGATCGTCCGCGAAGTCGCCGATCTCGCGCGGCCCCACGATCTGGCCTTCGGGCAGGTCGATGTGCCCGAGATTGCGGCCGATGCCCACGTTCTTGCGCATCGAGCGCCCCACCAGCGCGACCTTGCGGTCGAGCGCCTGCGCAGCATCCACCACCTGCTGCACGCGGTGGATGTTCGACGCGAAGCTCGTCACCACGATCCGCCCCTCGCAGCGCGCGAACACGTCCTCCAGGTGGGGGCCCACCACCGACTCGGACGGCGAGAAGCCCTCGCGATCGACGTTCGTGGAGTCGCCGCACAGCAGCAGCACGCCCTCGCGCCCCAGCTCCGCCAGCCTCGACACGTCCGCCGGCGGCCCGTCGACGGGCGTCTGGTCGAACTTGTAGTCGCCCGTGATCAGCACCGTGCCGAGCTCCGTGGTCAGCGCCACCGCGCTCGAGTCGGGGATCGAATGCGTCATGTGGATCAGCTCGACCTGGAACGGGCCCAGCTCGAGCGTCTCGCCGGCGTCCACGTCGCCCAGCTCGACGTCGCGCAGCCGGTGCTCGTCGAGCTTCGAGCGCGCCATCGCCACCGTGAGCGGCCCGCCGTAGACGGGCGGCAGGTGGTCCTCCCCGAGCTCGCGCAGCACCCACGGCAGCGCGCCCAGATGGTCCTCGTGCCCGTGCGTGACCACGATCGCCTCGATGTCGCTCGCGCGCTCTCGCAGGTAGGCGAAGTCGGGCAGCACGAGGTCGATGCCAACCATCTCCGGGGTGGGGAAGCGCAGCCCCACGTCCACCACCACGATCCGGTCGCCGTACTCGACGACCGTCATGTTCTTGCCGATCTCCCCCAGCCCGCCCAGCGGCAGGACACGCAGCGCTTGGGTCACGCAGGAGCGCCCGCGAGCAGGCCGTGGCGCTGGAGCATCGCGCGCACCGCCGCCTCCTCCTCGTCGGTTGCCTGCACCAACGGCAGGCGCAGGCCGCCGGCTTCGTGCCCGAGCATGTTCAGCGCGGCCTTGGTGCACGTCGGGCTCGCGGTCATGAACAGCGTCTCGTAGACGTCGCGCAGCGAGGCGTCGATCTCCGCGCGCTGGTCGGGCTCCTCGACCATTCGCCGCATCTCGTGGCCGACGAGGTGGCTCGCCACGCAGATGCCGCCCGCGCCGCCCATGTCGAGCGTGCGCGCGAACGTGGCGTCGTCGCCCGCGTACACATCCAGGCCGTCGATCAGCTGCAGCTCCGACGGGTTCGCCTGCTTGACCCCCGCGATCCCGTCGATCTGCGCGAGCTCGGCGAGCAGGTCGGGCGGCATGTTGGTGCCGGTGCGGGAGGGGATGTTGTAGAGGATCGTCGGCTTGTCCGTGGCCGCAGCGACCGCTTCGTAGTGGCGCAGCAGCCCGAGCCGGCTCGGACGGTTGTAGTAGGGCGTCACCACCAGCACCGCATCCACGCCGAGCTCCCCCGCGCGTTCGGTCAGCAGCACCGCCTCGCGGGTGTCGTTCGTGCCCGTTCCCGCCACGATCGTCTTTCCCTCCGGGCGCTCGGCCACCGCCAGCTCGACCAGCGCGAGCTGCTCCTCGTCGCTCAGCGTAGGCGCCTCCCCGGTCGTGCCCGCCACCACGAAGCCGTCGGAGCCGTTGTCGGCGAGATGGCGCATCAGCGCCACGAACGCCTCCTCGTTCACGCGCGAGCGCGCGTCGAACGGCGTAACGATCGCAGTGAGGATCGTGCCGAGGTCGCTCATCGCCAGCAGTATGTCACTTGCGCACCCGCACGCCGGGCTCAGAAGAGCAGGTGCTCGAGACCGACCACGGGCGAGCGCTCGAGCGCCCCCACGCGCCGCACCGCCAGCAGCACCCCCGGCATGAACGACTCGCGGCTGGTGGTGTCGTGGCGGATCGAGAGCGTCTGACCGAGGTCGCCGAGCAGCACCTCCTGGTTGGCCACGAGCCCCGGCAGGCGCACCGAGTGGATCGGCGGCTCCTCGCCGCCGGTCGCCTTCGCCATCAGCTCCGCGGTCCGCGCGGCGGTCCCCGACGGCGCGTCGAGCTTGCGGTCGTGGTGCAGCTCGATGATCTCCGCCTTGGCCATGTGCGGCGCGGCCTGCTCGGCGAAACGCATCATCAGCACCGCGCCGATCGCGAAGTTGGGTGCGATCAGCACGTTCGGCTGGCCCTGAGCGCCCGTCTCGGCTGCGAGGGGCGCGGGGTCGAACCCGGTCGTGCCGATCACCACGTGCACGCCGGCCCGCAGCGCCTGCAGCGCGTTCGCGAGCGCCGTCTCGGGCGTGGTGAAGTCGACCAGCACCTCCGCGTCGCCGAGCGCGTCCGCGACCTCGGTCCCCAACAGCGGGTCGGCGCGGCCGGTGAGCTGCAGATCGTCTGCGCCCTCGATCGCCTCGCACGTGGTCGCGCCCATGCGGCCCGCCGCGCCCGCCACGGCCACGCGGATCATCGCTGCGCCTCGGAGCGCACCGTGAGCTCCGGCGCTCCGTTCGCGCCGCCGGCCACCAGCGGGGCGATCGCCGCGTGAAAGGCGGCCTCGTCGGGTCCGACCGCCACGATCGACAGCCGCTCGGGCGCGAACAGTTCGGCTGCGAGCGCGCGCAGGTCCTCGATCCCCACCGCGTCGATCCGCTCGATCAGCTCGCCGATCGTGAGCAGCGGCAGCCCCGCCAGCAGCGACCCGCCGAGCCGGCTCATGCGCGCGCCGGTCGACTCCAGCCCGAGCGCCATACGGCCCTTGAGGTTCTCGCGCGAGCGCTCGATCTCCTCCGCCGTGGCAGGGTCATCCACACAGCGGGCGAGCTCGTCGGCGAGCACCGCGAGCGCCTGGGCGAGGTTGTCGGGGCGCGTGCCCACGTACACGCCCAGTTCGCCGCTGTGCGCGTACAGGTTGGAGAAGGAGAAGACCGAGTAGGCCAGCCCGCGGCGCTCACGGATCTCCTGGAACAGCCGCGAGGAGGTGTTGCCGCCGAGCACGCCTTCGAGCACGCGCAGCGCGAAGCGCCGCTCGTCGTGGCGGTCGATCCCGAGGCCGCCCACGCACACGTGGTACTGCTCGGTGTCTTTCTCGAGGAAGCGCACGCGGTGCGCCGGCGCGAGCGCCGCGCCCCGCGGGCGCGCCTGCGAGGCGCCAGCGGCGCCGCTGCCGGCCGTCGAGGCGGAGGCGAGCCGCACGAGCTCGTCGTGGTCGACCGACCCCGCCGCAGCGATCACGATGCTCTCGGGGCGGTAGCGCTCGGCGTGGAACGCGCCGAGATCCTCACGCGTGACGCCCGCAACGACCTCCGCGCTGCCGATCACCGGCCGCCCCAGCGGGTGCGACCCGAACACCGCGCGCGAGAGGATGTCGAACACGCGGTCCTGCGGGTCGTCCTCGTACATCGCGATCTCCTCGAGCACCACCTCGCGCTCGGCCTCGAGCTCGCCGAAGCGCGGCTCCCACACCATCTCGCCCATCACCTCGAACGCACGCTCGAGATGGCGGTCGAGCACGCGCGTGTAGACGGACGTGGCCTCCTTGTCGGTGCCCGCGTTCAGCTCCGCGCCCATCGCGTCGAAGATCTGGTCGATCTCCTCCGATCCGAAGCGCTCGGTGCCGCGGAACAGCATGTGCTCGAGCAGGTGGGAGATCCCCGCCTGCTCGTCGCGCTCGATCACCGAGCCGGTGTCGATCCAGAAGCCGAGCGCCACCGAGCGCACGCCCGGCAGGCGCTCGGTGGCCACACGCACGCCGTTCTCCAGCGTGCTGATGCGATGCTCGCTCGTGCCCGAGTGGGTGCCGCTGGAGTCCAGCGCTTCGATCTCCTAGTCGCGGTCGCGGCTGTGGCGCGGCCGGCCCGAGCCGCGGCGCGAGCCGCCGCGGTCGCCACCGCGATCGCGGTCGCGGTCACGGCCGTTGCTGGAGCCGCGGCGCTCGCCTGCACCCGAACGGGTGTAGCCGCCCTCGCGCGGAGGACGGCCACCGCCGCCCCCGCCGCCGGTGCCCACGCCCGCGAGCTCCTCCACGGTCTTGCCCGCGATGTCCGGGTCGTCCGCCAGGCGCAGGCCGATGCGGCCGCGCTCGCGGTCCACCTCGACCACGCGCACGTTGACCTCGTCGCCCTTGTTGAGGACGTCCTCCACCGTGTTCACGCGCTCGCCCGGCGAGACGTTCGAGATGTGCAGCAGGCCGTCGGTGCCCTTCGACAGTTCGATGAACGCGCCGAACGTGGTCGTCTTGACGACCTTGCCGGCATATTCGTCGCCGACCTCGACCTCCTTCATCATCACCCGGACCCGCTCCACGAGCGCGTCGCCGAGCTCGCCGTTGGCGGAGTAGATCAGCACCTGGCCGTCGTCGTTGACGTCGATCTGGGACTCGAACTCCTCCGAGAGCGCGCGGATCGTTTCGCCGCCCTTGCCGATCAGCAGGCCGATCTGCGACGGGTCGATCTGGATCGTCTGGATCCGCGGCGCGAACTGCGAGAGCTGCTCGCGCGGCGCGCCGATCACGTCGGCCATCTTGCCGAGGATGAACGTGCGCGCCTCCTTGGCCTGCGAGAGCGCGTCGCGCAGGATC
>JAICYC010000150.1 GCA_025934395.1 Solirubrobacteraceae bacterium
CCATTATTCAGCAGTCCCCTTGATGAACGCCTGCCAATGCCGCGGATGGGGCGTCCGCTCGCCCCGGCGGATCAGCGAGACGTACCGGAGCGACAGCCCTGTTGCTCGTTGAAGCCGGCTGAGCGGGACGTCCTGGATGAGTGGAAGGATCTCGCGCTTGAAAGCGGAGAGGTCAACGAGCTTGCCGTGCTGTTCGTCCCACTCCCGTACTTGCCGCTTCCGGTTGATGTTCGTGCTGGCGCGGCGGGTTGCAGCCTCGGCCCCGTGCGCGGGATCAGCGCCCGCAGCCTTCGCCGACTCGATCGCCGTGAGCCCAGCGCCGTGGAACGCCTGCCCGTACTGCTCGCGCTGGTAGTGGGGAAGACAGTCGTCGCAGTAGGTGCGGCTGCGGCGGGGGACTGGCCCGCTGCAGCGTTTGCAGGCCGGCATCGGCCGCGGCTCGAAAGGTGCGGCCGATGTGGCGCGACGACGTCGCGACCGCTGGTAGCGGGCGGACCGATTGCTCCCGGTGAGCGGCGTCGCGACGCGCTTGATCCGCGAGCCGTCGCTGCGGGCGAGTTCGTGGGCGACGGCCCGGCGACCGGGCCGATCGCTTCCGCCCACCGCTGCGCGGTCTCAGCGAGCACGTGGCTGAGTGGTGGGTTGACGCGACAAACCCCGCGGGCGGTTTCCGCGAAGTCACGCCGCGTGAAGAACCGGTCCTGGAGGAGTTCGAGCAGGTAGGCGTCGACAGTGGGGCGTGCGGCTTCCATTAGGTCGAGTGCGAAGGAGTCGCGGCTGCGGTGGTCAACGTGGACGATGCCGAGGCCGGGGTCGAGGCCGACGGTGAGGCAGGCGAGCCGGGTCTCGGCTTCGAGGATCGCGTACAAGTAGTTGAGGATCGTGTTGGCCGGGTTGATCGCGAGACGCGGGCTACTGGTGAGCAGCGATCCGCGCTGGCCGAAGCGGAGCCAATGCTCGGGAACGTGACATTGGTCTGGGCGAGCGAACGTGACCGGGATTGGCTCCCAGGCGCTCCAATAGGCGAGGGCGGCGTCGCGTTCTGCCCAGAGGAGCTGGTCGAGCGTGCTTGCCTCTCCGAGCGCGGCCGTCGCCCGCACGATCCCGCGTCTTGCCGCCTGGTCGGGGTTGAGTCTCTCGAGCGTTTGGGCTTGTCCGTCGAGCTTCGTCTGCAACAGCATCCGGGCGATCTCGATCCCGGTCTCGCTGCCGCCGACGAGCGCTTGTAAGCTGCGGAGTCGCACGTCGCCACCGTTGGGAGCCGAGGTGGCGAGGATATTCCCGTCACGGTCGAGATGGATGAGCGCGATCCCGAGCCGGTGCAGCCAGCGGATTGCCTCCAGGCTGATGAAGCCGTCACTGCCCAGCACGAGCAGGCGGCTGATCCCGTGGGTCGCGCGGTTGAAGACGCGGTCTCGGCGTGCCGCGTGCGAAACTCGGCGCCTCGTTCGTATGCAATCCGCACAAGAACGGCGAGGACACCGCCTCCGAGAGCGATGAGGATGGCCGCCCAAAGCGGCACGCTTGTCGATGCATCGCCGACCACACTCGCAACGTCTTCCCCCCAGTC
>JAICYC010000145.1 GCA_025934395.1 Solirubrobacteraceae bacterium
CGACGCCCGCGGTGTGCGGCCCCGAGCCGACGGCGCGTGTGTGACGCATCACGCTCTCAGGCGCTATGCCCCTTGACTACGGTGGCGGTGAGAGATCGGCCAACCACCATCATCGAAAGGGAGCGTGCTGTGAATACATATGTGATCCTGAGACGGGGAGCATGGGCCTCGGGCGACGAGCTCGGGCTCGCCGCAGAGCGCTCGCGCAAGGTGGGCGACGAGGAGATGTCAGACGACATCCGCTGGATCCGCAGCTACGTGCTCGCGGAGCCCGACGGCCGCGTCGGAACGGTGTGCATCTACCAGGCGAGCAGCCCCGAGGCGATCCGCGAGCACGCCCAGCGGGCGGACCTCGCAGCGGACGAGATCATCGAGGTGGCCGACACGGTCGTGGTGCGCCCCGATCCGGCTCCCGCCGCGGCCTGACCCGACGCCCTGCGCTCAGGCCTCGGGCGGCAGCCCGCTCGCGCCGAGCGCGCTCAGGTAGGGCGCGCGCGCTCGGGGGTCGCAGTACTGCCACTCGAGGGCGCGCAGGTCGGCTGCGGGGTCGAGCCCCGCGGGGAAGTCGCGCCCCGGGCCGCACACCGGCTCGAGCGGCTCGCACCCGTTCCACCGGGATCCGGCGACGGTCACGTCGAGCGGCACGCGCGTGCGCTCGAGCCCGGTGATGTGGCGCGAGCTGGGCTTGATCGTGATGTAGCGGTGGACGTCGGTGAGCCCCTCGGCGGGCAGCGCGGCGGCGACCTCCTCGCCGTACAGCTCGCGCGCGCGGCGGCGTTCGAGCTGGTGCACGCGGTGCACGATGCGCGGCTCCACCGCTGCGAAGCGTTCGCCGAGCACCTGCGCGAGGAACAGGTGCTTCGCGACCGCCGTGCCGCGCCCCTCGCGCAGCATCGCCTGCACGCTGCCGTCGCTGGGGAGCCCGATCGGGAGGGCGCGCATCGCTTCCACGAGCTCCACCATCGAGCAGTCGGGACGGAACAGCGCGCCGAGCGCGGCGCGCACGGACGCGTCGAGGTGCGGCCACAGCGCGTCCTGGCCGACGAACTCGAACAGCTTCACGCCGGGCTGGAGCGGGCGAGGATCGGCCAGCAGCCGGTTCACGCCCACCCAGAACGGTGGTGCGTCGTCGCTGCCGACGGCCTCGAAGCCCGCCTGCTCGAACGCCTCGAGGATCCGCGGGACGAGGTCGGGGGGGTTGCGGTGCCGGGTCCACACCACGGTGGCTCCCGGCGCGCACAGCTCCGGCAGGCGCGCCACCGTGGCGAGCACGTCCCGCGCGGAGATGTTGCCGAACACCCCGCACACGATCACGAGGTCCGCGGGGACGGCGCCGAGGTAGGCGTCGCTGACGGATGCGTCGCCGGCGACCACCTCCACGCCGGTGAGCCCTGCTGCGGCGGCCGCGCCGCGAGCGAGCTGGACGTTCTGCTCGTCGAGCTCGACGAGCCGCGCGGTCACGTCGCTGCGGCGGGGGTGGTCGGCGAGCACCCCGATCAGATCGTGCCCCTGGCCCGCGCAGATGCTCACCGCCCGGAGCGGCCCCTCGGGCGCGCGGTCGAGCGCGCCGCGGATCTGGCCCTGGACGAGCGCGAGCCGTTTGCCGAGCACCGAGTCGGGCTGCTCGTAGGCGGCGTGCCAGGCGGCCCAGTTCAGCAGCGCCTGCCGGTCGCGCTCCTCGCCACCGTCGTCGGCAGAACCCTGCTCGCCGGGCTGCGGCTCGCGTAGCGGCGCCCGCCCGGCGCGCTCCCCGTGCGTTCCCACTGCCCCGACTCTACATCGCTTGCAGGCGTTTTTCGGCACTAGACTGCTGCCGCCATGGGTC
>JAICYC010000137.1 GCA_025934395.1 Solirubrobacteraceae bacterium
AGCGAGAACACCTGCGTGGTGACGATCATCCAAGCGCTCACCAGCGCGATCAGCCCGCCGCTGAGCAGCGACGGGATGTGGCGCCTGAAGCGAAACGCGGTCGCCAGCGAGACCGCGAGCATGCCGATCCCCACGCCGAGCGCGACGTTCGCGACGTCGCCGAGCGCGAAGGTCTGGCTCGCGACGACCAGAAAGCCGGCCGCCACGGCGAGCGTGACGAAGGACAGGTACCTGATACGCATCGTGGGCCTCCTTTCGTGTGGGTCCTTTCCTCCTACAACCCACACCTAGCGCGAAGTCGCGCTCGTCCCGCGCCGCCTGTCCGACTCCTTACGCGCTCGACCTCGCACGGTACGCGCTCGTCCCGCGGCCCGCTCTCGGACTCCTCACCGGCTCACTCCTGCACGGCCGATGCGTTGCGCGCGAGCGTCGCGCTGGCAGTGGCCGGCGGCTCCCACGGGCTCGGCGGATCACCCGCCAGCAGCCAGTGCTCGCCCGTCCACCGCAGTCGGCCCTCCTCGCCGAGCTCGCTCACGGCCTTGCTGACCGTGGGGCGCCGCGCGCCGATCAGCTCCGCGAGCATCGCGTGGGTGAGCCGGACGGGCACGTGGACTCCGTCGCGATGGACGGTGCCCCAGCGGTCTGCGAGCTCCCACAGCAGCAGCTCCAGGCGCACCTCCACCCGCGGCTGGTGCATGATCGCCATCGCCACGGCCAGCTGGCGCGCGCGCCGCACCGCACGGGCGAACAGCGCTGAGGTCACCTCGGGGTAGGGCGCGACGCGCCGCGCGAAGCTGCCGTCGAGGATCGCCACACGGCACTCCTGCAGGATGCGCCATCCGCCCACGTGGGGGAGCGTCGACTGCAGGTCCTCGTCCTGCCAGGGCCTGAGCAGGTCGCCCGCGCCGAGCAGCTCGGCGCCGAACCGCCCGTCCAGTTCGACCCTGCGCGCGAGCAGCCCGCGCAGCACGAGCAAGCCGATCCCGTATGTCATCTGCCCCTCGATGCCCGCAGGCGTCCAGTCGCCCACGGGGAGCTGCACGGCGCGCGCGATGCACTCGTCGATCGCCTGCACGTGGCGGCGGCCGCTCAGGCGTTCGCCGAGCGCCTCGTCCTCGATCAGGACGAAGCAGCGAGACCCGGTGGGCGTCACTCCGTTGACGGGACCTCCTTGGCCGGCTGGCGGCGCGAGCGCTGGCGCGGACCGGCGCTCACTGCTGCTCCTCCGCGAGACGGTATGCGACCTGGAGGAAGTCCGAGACGGTGTGCGCGACGAACACGGTGGCGAGCAGCCGCGTGAGCCGCGGCGCGCCGACGAGGCCCAGCGTGAACGCGCAGGCGATCCACTGCGCGAGGCAGTACGGGCACACCAGCATCTCGCCGATCGCCAGCCGTGCCCCCTCGCCGACCGGCTCCTCTTCGACCTCACCCGGCGCGCCGGGCCCTTGGAACCGCGTGAAGGGAGCCCGGATGAAGCTGGTCACCTTGTCCTTGGCGATCAGGCGGCTGAGCTTGTGCGTGGCGACCCCGAGCAGCACCACGTCGCCCACCCCGATGCGCTCCGGGAGCTGGTGGCCGCGCCTGCTCAGCAGCAGCAGTGCAACGGCGGTGGCGGTGCCGTACGTGGCCACGAGGGCCGCATATGGTGCGAGCGGACGGTTCTCGCCCGGCGCATAGCCAGCGACCCCGTTCTGCTCGACGTCCGTATCGGTCGCGCTCATCGCTTCACCTCCCGGTCGTGGTCGTGTCTGCGCCCGTCATCGAGGGCACGGGCCGGCCCGTCGTCCGCTGCGGGGTGCGCGGTGGCCGTCATGTCCCCACCTGCTTGCGGCCGAGGCGCTCGGCGAGCCTGCTCGCAAGCGCCATGATCGTGAGCGCGGGGTTCGCGGAGCCCTGCGTGGGCATCACGCTGCCGTCGGCCACGAACAGGTTCGGCACGCCCCACGCACGATGGTCGCTGTCGACCACGCCCGACTCGGGCGAGGCGGACATCGGGCAGCCGCCAACTAGATGTGCGTAGCGATCGATCGTCAGGACGTCCTGCGCCTCCGCGGCATCGAAGATCCGGTGCAAGGTGTCCTTCGCGTAGGCGATGTTCGCGCGGTCGTTGTCGCACTGCGTGTAGTCGAGGCGTGCGATCGGCATTCCGTTGGGGTCCGCTTCGTCCGCGAGCGTGACCCGGTTCTCCGCTTGCGGGAGCAGCTCCGAGAGGACGCCGAGCGTGTACCAGTGGTTGTAGTCGCGCATGTACTCTCGCAGCGCCTGGCCCCAATGTCCGTCGGCGAGGACGTGCTCGGCCCATCCGATCGGCAGCGGCCCGACCGTCTGGATCGAGAAGCCACGCGCGAACCCCCGCGACTCGTCGGTCTCATAGAACTGCTCGGAGGCGATCTCCGGCGGCGGCGCCTTGTACATCCGCATCTCTTCGGGGAAGCGGCCGGCCACCTGCGGCGCTCCCTGCACCATGATCCCCCGTCCGACGAGGTCGTTGTCGTTCGCGAGCCCGTTGGGGAATCGCGCGCTGGTGGAGTTCA
>JAICYC010000048.1 GCA_025934395.1 Solirubrobacteraceae bacterium
CGCGAGAGCCCCTCGGTCTCGCGCGTTCCAGAGCCCTATCAGCGCACGCACAGTCTCCACGTTCTGCTGCGACATCGCCCGCCCAGTATCCCGCAGGGGCGTGCGTGTCCGACCTCGCTCTTCTTCGCCGCGACCTCGGCATTTTCAGCCTCACCATCGCGCGACCGCTCGCGCCGTGGAAGGCCGACTCACTGGCGCTCGAACACCGCACGACGGTCGTCGTCGCGCCACGCCAGTCGGGCAAGAGCGGCAGCCTCGCGGTCGTCGCGTTGTGGTGGGCCTACTCGCGCCCCGAGCAACGCGTGCTCGTCATCTCGGCCGATGAGGACGCCTCGCGCCGCCTGCTCGCCTAGGCCGCCGCCGTCGCGATTCGCTCGCCGCTTCTCTCAGCGCGGTCACCGACGAGAACTCGAGGCTGCTCACGCTCTCCAACGGCTCGGAGATCCGCCGCCTGCCCGCCTCTGAGCGCGCGATCCGCGGTTGGACGGCTGACCTTCTCCTGATGGACGAGGCAGCGCAGGTTGACGACAACCTCGTCCTCGGCGCAGCCATACCGACGACCGCCACGCGACCGGACGCCCGCATCGTCGCGTGCCGCTGAGCGACGCGACGGTAAAGCGGATCACGGCACCGCTGCAAGCGTGCCTGCGGACGGCCGTGCAGGAGCGGACGCCGCGTCCCATCGGGCGGTGCGCCGTAGCCACTAGAAGGTCCCCAGCTGCCAACTACCGTTCGCCGCGTCTGACGGGCTGAACGCCGACGTCGAATCGCCTGCCCGGACGTAGGAGGTCTGCCCGAGCACGTCCCAGTGTGCCTCGACCGTTCCGCTCTGGTCGTTGCGGAGCTTCACGAAGCCAAGCTCCGGCGGCGCGCCCACCGGCCCGAACAGCTTCCAGATGCCGTTGCCGGCATCTGCCTCACTGAAGTCGGAGGTGAAGTCGCCGGCGCGCTTGTAGCTACTGCCTTGGAGCGTGTCCCAGTGGACCTCGATCATGCCGGTGCCCGTTTTGCCCGTCTTGATGAATCCGAGCTCGGGTGCACCGTTCGCGGTGCCGAACAACTGCCACGTCCCGTTGGCGGCGTCCGCGGTGCTGAAGTCCGAGGCGAAGTCGCCGGCCCGCTTGTAGCCCCCGCTTTGGAGCATGTCCCAGTGGACCTCGATCGTCCCGGTACCGGTGTTCGCGGTCTTGATGAGCCCGAGCTCGGGCGGCGATCCGTTGCCTCCCCCGAACAGCTGCCAGACGCCGTTGGCGGTGTCTGCGGCGCTGAAGTCCGACCCGAAGTCGCCTGCCCGCGTGTAGGACCCCCCGGTGAGCGCATCCCAGTGAGGCTCCACGGTGCCGGTCCCGGTGTTCGCTGTCTTGATGAAGCCGAGCTCCGGGGCTCCGTTCGCCGAGCCGAAAAGGTCCCAGACCCCTTCGCTGGGCCCGGGAAGCCCGAAATCCGAGATGAAGTCCCCGCCGCGCTGCTGGTAGCCCGAGGAGGCCGTAGCCCAATGCACCTCGACCGACCCGCTGCCTGTGTTCGCGGTCTTGATGAAGTCCAGATCGGTGAGCCCCACCGCGGGCCCGAGCCCTGGTCCCTGCGATCCCCCACCCGGGTTCGATCCCGATTCGGTCGGCGCCGAGCCGGCGGCCCCCATACGCCAGATGTGGACGGTCAGCCCGTGCGCCGCGGCCGAGACGTAGGGGTTCCATTCGTGTTTGCTGACAGTTTCGTGCCAGTTCCAGTTCGAGTCGACGACGACGAAGCTGTTCGAGCCGGGCGTATGCGACACCACGACCGCCGTGTGCATCCCTTCGTAGTAGTAGCGACCGTCTGGCCCGTTGAGCTGGATGACGTCGCCCTCGACGGCCTGGTCGCGCCCGACTTCCTGGCCCCCCTCGGCGCGATAGTTGGCGAGATAGTCGCCGCCGAGATGCTGACTCCCACCCGATGCGATCGCGACCCAGATGTTCACCGCTTCCTTGCACTGGCCGCCGTATTGACCGATACGTGACAACCCGACTTCGGCGATCCGCGCATTGGGATAGCCGCCGCCGAGCTGGGGAGCCGCCAAGGCCACGCGCTTGTTGCCTTTCGGCGTACACACGCGGCGTGCGTGGGCCGCCCGGTGGCCACGCTTTCTCGCGCCGAGCTTGATGTGCGGCTCCGGCACACAATGCGCGGCTCGATGCGATCGCCGGGATCTTGCGGAAGCACTCGATGCCGGCAGCACCGCCAACAGCAACGCACACGCCGAGGCGAGCGCGAGTGCGACCGACCATCCCCTTGCCATCCCGCCATGAACGCTGCGCCCACGTAGATCCCGCATCAAACGTTCGCCCCCCGATGTCGATCCCGCCAACAGCTACGGCCGCGGTTCTACAGCGTCACGGGATCCGTGTCCAATAGCTTTTGGCGCAACGCCCCATAAGCGGGTCCTATCGATCCTCCCGGCGCGCTTCCGCCGCCCGCCCTACCCCGCCTTTTCCAATCGCGGGTACCGCGCAGCCGCCTGTGTCGGAACAAAGCCCTCGTCCGGTGACACAGCGGGCGAGGTGAATGACACCGTCGAAGTGCCCTAGAGGCCCGTGGGGAGCTCCCACGGGCCTCCTCAGCGCGGCGTCCCGATGACGTTGCGCTGGTTGATCGTTCCTTCCACGAATTTGCCGACGGTGATCTGCACTCGGTAGGGTTCTTCGGCCAGACCTTCTCGGGTGGCCGTCGAGTAGGAGCAGGGTTCCGCTTCGGTGCAGGCGCGCGTCTCGCTCACCCCGTCGCTCTTCGGGGCCCACGCGTTCAGCGGCGCGGCTATTTCTTTCGCTTCTTTCGATTTTTCTTCCAGTTCCGCATGGCGCGGTTCGTTCGGTTCCGCGGCGGCTTCGGTTTTGTATTTCGTCGCCAATTTGCTCCATTCGGCGCCTTCTTCTTCCTTTTTCACACTGCGCCAGCGGATGTGGTATTCGGCTTCGCTGTTGGGCGCCGTGTAGGTCCACGAGATCGTGAGACTCTTCCTTTCGGGGTTTCCGCCCGGCGTCAAGCTGATCAAAGGCGGCGGTGGCGGGTAGCCGCTCTCCAGCGCAGCGTCAGCGCTGAGCATCCCCGCCGAGATCGCCGCGACGTGTTCGAAGTCGCCGTGCTGGAGGCCGGACGGCAGCTGTTCTTCGACCTTCAGCGGCTCAGCCGAGCATGTTTCGGCCTTTTCCCGTTCGCGTTCTTCGATCGGCGTTTCTTCGGTTTCTTCTTCTTCTTCGGACGGAGGCGCTTCGGCGCTGCAGTCTTCGCCCGCTTCGCCGCGACCGATCGCGAGCTCGCCGTAGGGATTCCGACCCATCGTGTAGAGAACGCCTTTCTTGAGGAACATGCTGAAGGAGTTGCCCGCCGAGATGGCCGTCACGCCTGTCACCGGGCGCGTCACTTCTTTGCCTTCGACGATCGCGTGTTCGAGGACCGGCGCAGCCCTTTCAACGCACTTGGCCGTACCGCATTCCGTGGTGGCTCCGACACCGAGCTGCCCGCCTCCGGCGGTGCCCCAGCCGACGAGTCCGCCGGTGTTGAGCAGCGCAAGCGAGTGTTCCCCGCCGGCGGCGACCGCCGTCACGCCGCGCAGCGGTTCGTTGTTCGCGTTCAGGACGAGTTCCGGCACGAAGCCGTGGAATTCGGTGCCTCGCGTCGTTCTCCCCGTCGCGAGCTGCGCGTGGTTGTTGGCCCCCATCGCCAGAACCTCGCCGTTGGTGAGCAGCAGCAGCGTGAACGAGTTCCCGCCCGAGATCGCCCGCACTTTCGCGCGTTCGCCTTCGATCATCGGCAGCAGGACTTTCTGGGGGGTCTTGACGCACCACTGGTAGCCGATTTCGGTCTTGCAACAGCGTGATGTGACGTTTTCTTTTTCGAGGTTGCACTTGGGTTCTTTGCCCCGGGCGGCTTCTTCGCCGATTCCGAGCGCTCCGCCGATGCTCTCACCCCACGCGACCAGTTCGCCGCTGCCCTTGAGCGCGAAGTCATCTCCGCCGCCGGCCGCGACCGCCACAACTTCCGAGAGCCCTTCAACGGGGCGCGGCACCGGCTGCGCGCTGCCTTCGTGCGTGTTTTCACCTTTTTCGTTGTATTCCACGCCGCCGTGCCCGTTACCGTCCTCCCCATCCTGGTTGGAGCCCCAGGGCCACGCTTTTCCTTCCTGCAGCGCGATCCCGTGGCTGCCCTTGAGCGAGATTTCCGTCGCCGCCGTCAGTTCTCCCGCTTTGGCCGTCGCCACGTGTTTTTCCCACACGCTGTTGGGCGCGTTGGCGTCGCCGAGCTCGGAGTAGATGTTCCCGCCCCAGGTGGCCACTTCGCCGTTGGCTTGGATCGCGGCGCCGAAGCCCGACTCCGCGACGCCCTTCACCGCGCCCACTCCCTGTACGGATACGGGTGCCAGCTCGTAGTTGCTTTTGACGCCGGAGCCGAGCTCGCCGTGGAAGTTTTCGCCCCACGCGACCGCTTCGCCCATTTCGGCGACCGGAGCAGTCGCGCTCGATGTCGCCGCCGCCGATCCCGCGCTGTTTTCGGCGGTGACGGTCACCACCACGGTTCCACCGAGCTGCGCGGCGGTCGGCTTGAACGTCGCGCCGGTCGCGCCCGCGATCGCGAGGCAGCCTTCGCCGAGCGCGTTGCACGCGAGCCACTGGTACGTGTAGGTGAAGGGCGGGCTCCCGTGCCAGCTGCCCGGGCCCGCCGACAGCGTTTCGCCGACGATTTCGGCGCCGGTGATCGCCGGGGCCGTTTCGGTGGAAGGCGCGAGCGCAGCGACCGACGCGCTCGCCGCGGAGCTGCTGGTCGCTTCGCCGGCGGCGTCGGACGCCGTCACGGCCACGACGATCGTGCTGCCGACGTCCGCGTGTCCCAGCAGGTAGCTCGAGCTCGTCGCGCCGGCGATCGTCGCGCAGGATTCACCGGCGCCGCTGCAACGCTCCCACTGGTAGGCGAAGGTGAGCGGCGCGCCGGTCCACGTACCCGCACTCGCGGTCAGCGTCTGGCCGTCCTGGGCCGTCCCCGAGATCGAGGGTGCTTCGGTGTTCGCGGGCGGCTGAGCTTTGACAATGCCCGTCGGCACGGAGCTCGCAGGTCGTTCGGCGACGGAGTTCGTCGCGGTGACCGTGACCTCGATCGTGCTCCCCACGTCAGCGCCGAGGAGCGTGTACGCCGTGCCGGTCGCCCCTTCGATCGCCGCGCATGCTTCTCCGGCCGCGTTGCAGCGCAGCCATTGATAGGCGTAGCTGATCGTCGGCGTACCCGTCCAGCTACCCGCGCTCGCCGTCAGGGTCTGTTCTATTCGGGGCGTGCCCGCGATCGTCGGGAGGGAGGTGTTCCGTGGGGGGGCCGCTTCGACGAGCGCCGTGGTGGTCGAATAGACGCCCGCGGAGCCCTGCGCGTTCGTCGCCGTCACCGACACACGGAGCTTGTGCCCGATGTCCGCCGGTTCGAGCGCGTACGCCGCCGTGGTGGCGCCGCCGATCGCCGTGCAGCCCGTTCCTTCGGAGCTGCACCGTTCCCACGCGTATGTGTAGGTGATCGGTGCGGTCCCTACCCACGAGCCGTTCGTCGTGTACAGCGTCGCGCCGTCCTGCGCCGTCCCCGACACTGCCGGCGCGGCGAGATCGAGCGGTGAGCCCGCGGCGATCACGGGGGTCGGTTCGCTCGTCACGAGCGTGCTGCCGGCCTGGTTCGCAGCGGTGACGATCACGCGCAGGGTCATCCCGATATCCGCGGAGATGAGCCGGTAGGTCGACGCGGTCCCTTCGGTGGTGATGTGTTTGCAGCTCGCCCCGGTGCTGTTGCACGTCTCCCATTGATAGCTGTAGTTGATCGGCACCGTGCCCGTCCACTGGCCCGGTTCGGCCGTCAGCACCCGCCCGTCCTGATCGGTGCCCGTGATCGAGGGCGCCACGGCGTTCGCGGGTTTGACCGCTTCGATCGGCGCGGTCGGCGCGGAGTAGACCGTCGCTTCCCCTGCGGCGTTGCTCGCAGTGACCGCCACCCGCAGCGAGTGGCCCAGGTTCGCCGCGGTCGCGGTGTATTTTTCACCCGTGGCGCCTTCGATGTTCGTGCAAACTTCGCCCGAGCAGCTCTGCCACTGAAAGGTGGTTTTGATCGGGGTCAGCCCCGTCCACGTCCCGGCTTTCGCCGTCAGCGTGACGCCATCATGCGGAGTCCCCGTTATCGAGGGCGCGACGGTGTTCACGGGGAACTCGGCCGCGTAGTAGTGCGCTTTGACCTGTTCGGCCGACAGCGCCTTGGTGTAGAACGCGACGTTGCTGAGGCTCCCTTTGAGCTCGACGGTTCCCGATATCGACTTCCCGAGGTAGTTGGCTTCGAGAGTGCCGAGTTCGGAGGGGCTCCAGATCGCGCTTCCTTCGCCCACCTTTTCGCCGTTCAGGTACAGCGTCAGCGCGTGCGTGGAGGACTCGGTGATCGTCACGTACTTCCACGCGTTCGCGGCCAGCTTCGGCGCCGTCACCTGGGAAGCGAAGCTGAGGTGATCGATTTCGAAGACCATCGGATGACCGGTCTGCGCCGACGCCGGGGTGAGGTACATGTAGGTGGTCGACGACGACCCGAGCGAGAAGATCGGCTGGTTGTAGATCGTGCCGCCTGCCCAGTTGACCCACGCCTCAACGGTGAACGACGTCGCGCCCGCCAGCGGGTTCGACCCCAGCGACGCGAAGGCTTCGCCGCCGAAGGAGCCGGATCTGCTCCCCCCGAACGGTCCTTCGCCTCCGAGCACGATGCCCGTGTTCGTGGCCGTGTCGCTGCCCGCCGAGTCCGCGAGCGTGGTCGAGCCCGCGATGTCGCTGAACTGGTACTGGGTCACGGGCCCATCGCTCGCGACCGTCGCCTCGTAGGTCTGGTTCGGCTGCGTGCCGCCCGCCAGCGGGGCCCAGATGAGAACTGACGCCGCAACGACCAGCGTTGCGGCTGCGGGCAGCTTCCAGCCCGCGCGTCGAACGAGCCAGCGCAATGGAGTCCCGAACATCGCCTTCTCCCTCCAGTCCCCGTGGTCCCCGCCGATTTGGCGCGGGCACTCTCGCACGCTGCCGGACGCACGTCAACCCCTTTGCACACATGATTTACACCCCGTCCATTCGTGCCGGTCGCTTTGCGTCCGCGCGTGCAGCGGGCCGCGCCGCCCGCGCGAGCGTGAAACATGCACTCGGCCAGTTGCGGGCAAGCCCGACGGTGCAGCGGTCGGTCGGAGAGGCTCGCGCTAGTGCTTGGGGCACGGTGCTCTGACCAGCACCGGCACCGTCGTCTGGGACAGCCCGCCCAGACCCGCGAACGTGAATTCGGCCTTGCCCTTGAAGCCGCCCTTGGGGCACTGACCCTTCTTGGGGACGGTGCCGTAGTAGAGCGACTTACCGTGAGATCGGATCGCCGAGCCCGTCTGGATGACGATTTTCAGCGCCGATGCGTCCTGCGCACCGGGCACCGTTTCCACCAGCGGCACGTCGGTTTCGAGCTCGGGCCCGAAGCCCCCGCCTCCGCCGAGGTTGACGAAGCGCCCCTGCGCGAGGACTTCCAGCGAGACCGGCGAGTGGCCCGCCGTGTAGAACTCGATCCCCCCACCCGGTTTGTAGAACGATTCGATCGTCGCTTCCTCCGGCACGACTTCTTTGCCGAACGCCACCTCGCCGAGCACGTGACCGGTCGGCCCCGCGCGCGAGCCCTTGGGACAAGCGGAAGGGCCCTGGCCCGCGGGTTCGAGCACCGACACCGGGCACGTCGGGAAGCCCGCCGGGTGCAGCTTGGTGAACTTCGGCAGGAACACGTTCACGTGGATCAGCGGTGGCGGAAACCCTCCGTATTCGGTGCCCGAGATCGCCACTTCCGCCTTGACCGCCGCGCCCGCCCCGTAGATGTTGCCCGTGTGCGGGAAGCCCGGGATCGGAACCGCTTCCGCCTTCACCGTCACCGTCGGCGTCGCCCCTGCGCTCGCCGTCAGCGCCGAGAGGCCTAGCGCCAGGGCGCCGACAACGGCAGCGGTGCGGTGGCAGGCAGCTCTCCAGGGCATGCGCCGACTCTATACCGCGAGCCGAAGCGGGGGAGCCGGTTGGCCGCGACGCGCTCGAGCGCACGCGTCAGTTCTAGTCTTCGTGTGAGCGGGTTCTGCGGCGGCATCCCGCTCGATTGCAGCACAACCCCGGCGTGGCGGCTCGCGCCGCCACGCCTGCACCCCGGTCATCCTCAGCCTCGGGGCGCCCGTGATCGTGCGAGCGTTCCCGCTCGCATCGCGGGCCAACGCCCGCGTGTTCAGGCGGTTGTCTTGGCCGTTTCGTTGAGCCCCGATTTGAAGAGCCCGCCGGTGGCGATCTTCGTCAGCAGCTCGTCGGCTTTGCTCTCCTCGCCGAGCGTCTCGCCGAGCAGTTTCTCGGGGTTGCCGTATCCCAACTCCGCCGCGAGCGCCTTGGCCGTGCCGTAGGCAGCGATCTCGTAGTGCTCGATGCGCTGAGCCGCCGCGATCAGTGCTGCGTCCTTCGCCGCAGGCGCGCCTTCGCTGGAGACGATCTCCTCGCCCTCCCGAATCAGGCCGGCCATCGCCTCGCAGCGCTCCTGCGTGGAGATGCCGAGCTCGCTCTCGATCTGCTCGAGGCGGCGGACGTGCTGACGGGTTTCCTCCAGATGCTCGCGGACCGCTTCGGTCAGCTTGTCGTCGCTGGCCGCGTTAGCGACCGCCGGCAGCGCCTCAACGAGCTGTGTCTCGGCACTGTGAAGGTCCTCGATCTGGTCGCGAAAAACGTCGTCGAGGGTTTGCAATCTCATCGTGCTCTCCTTTCTTGCTTGCTCGCTTCTGGGCTAACCCCTGCGGAGGCATCCAAACCGTGATCGCGCCCCGTGAGCCCCGATGCACGGGCTGCGTGCCCGCGCTAGGCTCCCCCGCGGCGTGACGGCACCGTTCCACCTCGACTGCAAACACGACGACGGCAGCTACCGGCTCGCGCTGACGGGAGAGCTGGACCTGGCCACCGTGCCCGAATTCGAGCGAGCCCTGCGCACAGCCTGCGCCGACGGAGCACGCGCGGTCACGATCGATCTCAGCGGGCTCACGTTCATCGACTCGACGGGCCTGAGAGCGATCCTCGAGGGGCACCAGATCTGCTCCACCCAGGGCAGGGAGTACTGGATCGACCGGAAGATGCAGACGCCCGTGAAGCGTCTGCTGGAGATCGCGGGAGTCGGCCAACTGCCGTTCGCGAACGAGCCCTAGGGGTCGTTCGGGCTGCCGCGCCGGCCGCTCGCCCGCGAGGCGCAGCGCGCGGGCGCGGCGCTCCGAGGAAGGAACGGGTCAGGCCGCCGGCACCCAGCCGGCCGGGTAGGCGCCCGCGGGGATCCCGCGGCCCGCCCCGTCCGGGAAATGAGCAAGCGCGATCCGCTCGGCCGCGCTCCCGGACAGGAGCGGGGCGAGATCACCGAGCGCCAGCAGCACGCGGACGGTCGCGCCGATCTGCAGATCGGCGGCGTTCGGCGCCTCGCCGCCGATCACACCGCGCTGCGCGAGGTCCTCTATGTGCGCCAGCTTGGCCGGTAGGCCCGCGAGGTCCTGCGCGAGCCGCTCCGCGGTGATCCGATGATACTTCCACGCGCCGCGCACGAAGCGGATCGCGTAGTCGGTCCCCGGCCCGTCCAGCGGCTCGCCTCCGCCGATCGCCGCGAGCAGCTCGGGGCGGAAGTGCAGCGCGCCCCACGGCAGGCGACGGCCGAGGTCCTGGAGCTCCTCATCGCCCCAGCGCTCGGCCTCGCGCACCTCCTCCGACGGATACAGGCGCGGCTGCGGCGCCAGCTCCTCCAGGCGCGCCAGGATCGGGCGCGAGCCGTGGACGGGCTCACCGTCGATCAGCATCCCGGGCACGGTCGTGTTGCCGTCCCCGTAGATCTCCGCCATCCGTTGCGGGTGCTCCCCGCTCATCGGCAGGTCCACGCGCTCGTAGGGCAGCCCCTTCAGGCGGATCGCAGCCTCGACGGTCATGCACGGGTGCGACGGCGGCAGGGCGTGGAGGACGAGCGTCGGCGTCATCGCCTCAGCGGCCCTCTCGCAAGGACGAACGTGCACCGCTCCGCATCGGCCGAACGCTACTAGGACGCGCGAAGATCGCCGGTCACCTGCCCTCGAACCGCGGGCTCCTGCGCTCCAGCGACGCGCTGATGCCCTCGCCGAAGTCCTCCGTCCCGCGCAGGCGGTCCTGCTCGGACGCCTCCCGCTCGAGCGCGGTCTGGAGCCGCTCGACCAACCCCGCGCGCAGCGTCGCTCGGATGGAGCGAACGGCGAGCGGCGCGCTCTGCGCGAGCTCGGCTGCGAGCGCGTGGGCAGCGGGTCGCACCTCGTCAGCCTCGACCAGCCGATCGCAGAGCCCGAGCGAGAAGGCCTCCTGCCCCCGGACGCGGCGTCCGGTCAGCAGAAGGTCCAGCGAGGTCTGCTGACCGACGAGCGCGGGGAGCGTGACGCTCAGCCCGAAGCCGTGGTGAAAGCCGAGCCGCGCGAAGTTGGCGCTGAAGCGAGATCCCGCACACGCGACCCGGAAGTCCGCGGACAGCGCCAGCCCAAGGCCGCCACCGACCGCAGCGCCCTGGACGGCGGCGACCACGGGCGTGGCGGATGCGAACAGCCGCAGCGCCTCGCGATACAGCGAGCGCGGCTCGTCAGCCGGGCTCGACGCCGCGCCGAAGTTCGCACCCGCGCAGAAGTGCTTGCCCTCCGAGCACAGCACGATCGCCCGGCACGCCGGGGACGCGTCGAGCGCCTCGTACGCGTCGCCGAGGTCACGGATGAGCGCCGCATCGAAGTAGTTCGCGGGTGGGCGGTGGATCTCGACGCTCGCCACGTGCGCGTCGTCGACGGTCACCGTGACGTCGCTCAAATCTCCTCCAGGAACTCGCTGACGGCACCGTTGAACGCCTCCGCCGCGTCGATGTTCGCTGCATGTCCGGCGCCGGCCAGCATCACCTTGCGCGCGCCCGGGATCTTGGCCGTCATGTAGTCCGCCGCGTCGAGGAAGTTCGAGTCCAGCTCGCCCACGATCACTAGCGTCGGCACAGCGATTCGCGGCAGGGCTTCGATCACGTGTGCGTCACGCTGGGCCATCACCCGCCGCGCGGTGTGCGCCAGGCCGGCGACGTCGCGGTGGCGTGCGACCTCGGCACGGGCCGGCAGCGCCTGCAGGCCCTCCTGCTCGAGCGCTGAAGCGGTGCTCTCCGCGTACGCGTTCCACGCCTCGCGCGGCTCGTCGCGGCGAAAGCCCGGGCCGGTGTCGACCAGGACGAGCGCAGCAACGCGTTCCGGATGGCGCGCGTAGAAGGCCAACGACAGGTAGCCGCCGAGCGACATCCCGCCGAGCACCGCGCGGGGTGCGTCCAGCACGTCGAGCAGCAGGGACATGTCCTCGACGCTCTGCTCGACGCCGTAGTCGGCAGCGCTCGCCGGCGCGTCGCTCTCGGCGTGGCCGCGCATGTCCCACGTGAGCACCTCGCGGTTGCTCGCCATGGCGGCCAGATTGGGCTCCCACATCCGTTTGCTCGCCGAGAACCCGTGGCTCAGCAGCAGCGGCGGGCGACCGGAGGCCGCCCCGTGCCGCTCGTAGGCGACGCGCTGACCGTCCCGACCGAGGAAGGGCAGCTAGACCACCGCCGAGCCGCCGGTGATGGCGGGGTAGAGGTTCTCCGCCCCGGCGACCGCGAGCGCCTCGCCGAGCCGAGCGGCCCAGTGCTGCTCGTCGCCGTACTCCTCGCGCCACGCCCAGAGACGCCGGCTGAAGTGATGCAGGCGGTACTCCTGCGTCATCCCCATGGCGCCGTGGACCTGGTGGGCCGCCCGGCTCGCCGCGAGCGCCGCGCGGGCGGCGAGCACCTTCGCGGCGGCGATCTCGAAGAGGCCAGGGGCCCGTGCGACGCCCTCGGCGGCCGCGCCGACGAGAGCTGCCTCCTGCGCGACGCAGACGAGGTGCTGCTGCACCGCCTGGAAGCGGGCGATCGGACGCCCGAACTGGCGGCGCTCGCCGGCATAGGCGACCGTGAGCCGCGCCATCGCCGCGAGCGCCCCCGCCATCAGGGCCACGCGCGTGAGCGCCCCACGCTCACGCAGGTCACACGCCGCCGCTCGCACCTCCTCCGGCTGCGCGGCCTCGAACACGAGCGTGTCACGCGGCTCGCCCGCGAGGTTCGCGTGGCGCTCGACCCGTACGGCGGACGCGACGGACAGCACTACCGCCTGACCTTCCACCACCGCCACGATCCGCTCCACGGCGTGGCCCCAGGGAACGCGCCGAGCGAGCCCGCTCACGCTGTCGCCCTCGATGCGCAGCCCACCGCCGGGGGCGACGCTCACCGGGCCCGCAACGGTCTCACCGACGAGCCATCCCGCCAGCGCCGCCTCCGCAAGCGGAACCGGCGCGGCGTGTTCCCCGGCGACGGTGAGCACCGCAAGGGCGTCGGCGAGCTCCAGCTCCGAGAGCGATGCGTAGCCCGCGCCCGCGGCTGCGTCCCAGACGAGCGAGGACCACTGCTCCGCCTCCGCCGCCTGCACCACCTCGTGCGTGCAGGTCTCCGCGAACAGGCGGCGCGCGCCGTCGATGAGCAGCCAGTCGCTCACAGCCGGCCCAGTCCCTTCGCCGCGACCGAGCGGAGGATCTCGTTGGTCCCGCCCCGGATCGTGAACGACGGAGCGCTGAGGGTGGCCTCGAACAGGATCCGCTCCAGCAGCGAGTCCCCGTCGCGAACGGGCTCGAGCGCCACGAGCTCCTGCACGCACGCGAGCACGTCCTGCTCGAAGCGGGTCGCCATCTCCTTCACGAGCGCGGACTGGACCGCGGGCGCCTCGGCCGCGTCGATCATCCGCGCCACGGACAGCGACAGCCGGCGCAGCCCCCACCAGCTCGCGACCATCTCGCCGAGCACGATGCTCGCGCGCTCGGTGCCGAGCACCTCCTCGTGCGCGCGCATCAGCTCCTCCACGAGCAGGTACGTCGAGAGCCATCGCTCCGGCCCGCCCCGCTCGTAGGCGAGCTCGGAGGTGTTCTGCGCCCAGCCGCCGCCGATCTCTCCGAGCACGAGCTCGTCGGGCACGAAGACCTCCTCCAGGACGACCTCGTTGAAGTCGCGGTGCCCGGAGAGGAACGGGATCGACCTCACCGTCAGGCCGTCCGCGCGCAGGTCCACGATCAGCTGGCTCAGCCCTGCGTGGCGGTCCTCCGTGCTCTCTCCCGTCCTGCACAGCACGACGAACCAGTCGCTCACGTGCGCGCCGCTCGTCCACACCTTCGTCCCGCTGAGCAGCCAGCCGCCCTCGACGCGACTCGCACGCGTGCGCACCGCAGCGAGGTCGCTGCCGGCCTCCGGCTCGCTCATCCCGATCGCGAAGGAGAGCTCGCCACGGCAGATCGCCGGGAGGAAGCGCTGCTTCTGCTCCTCGGTGCCGAAGCGGTTGATCGTCGGGGCCGTCTGACGATCGGCCACCCAGTGATGGCCGACCGGTGCGCCCCAGCGCAGGAGCTCCTCGCTGACCACGAACCGATCGACCGCGCTGCGGTCGCGGCCGCCGTAGCGGACCGGTATCGCCATCCCGAGCCAACCTCGCTCGGCGAGCTTCGCCGAGAAGCCCCGGTCGCGCGGCGCGGCCATCCCCAGCCCCGGCTCGAAGGTCCCCCGCGGCAGCTCGGTCGCCAGGAACGCGCGCACCTCGCGCTGGAGCTCGAGCTCCTCCTCGGTCAGATCGGCGGGCGCGAACAGCAAGTGTCCGGCAACCCTACCCCCCGCGGTACTCCGCGATCACCCCGTCGAGACGGTCGAGCCGCTGCTCGGTCTCCTCGCGTCCCGCCGACATCAGCAGGAACACGTACCGGCCCACGCCCGCATCCTCATAGCCGGCGATCGCCTGCGCTTTCCCGGGCGCGGCGTACAGCGTCACGCCGAGGGGCCCCCTGCCGGCATCCTGCGCGCGCGCCTTGAACTCGCGGATGCGCGCCTGGAGCGCCTCGGCGTCGGGCATCGCGTTGGGCATCCACTCATCGCCGTAGGCGATCACGCGGTCGACCACTTTCGGCCCGTTCCCGCCCACGAGGATCGGCGGGTGCGGTTTCTGCAACGGCTTCGGGAACGACCAGATCTCCTCGAAGCGGACGTGCTCGCCGTGGTAGCTCGCCTCCTCCTCCGACCAGATCTGCTTCATCGCCTCCACGCGCTCGCGCATCACGCCGAAGCGCCGTGAGCCGTCCGTGCCGTGGTTGGCCATCTCCTCGAGGTTCCAGCCCGCGCCCACCCCGAACAGCAGCCGTCCGCCTGAGAGGTGGTCGAGCGAGGCGACCTCCTTCGCCGTGGTGATCGGGTCGCGCTCCACCACGAGGCAGATGCCCGTGGCGAGCCGCAGCCGCTCCGTCGCCGCAGCTGCGGCGGTCAGCGCGATGAACGGGTCATAGGTGTGCCAGTACTCGCGCGGCAGCTCGCCGCCCGCCGGGTACGGCGTCGCCCGGCTCGCCGGGATGTGCGTGTGCTCCGGGAAGAACAGCGACTCGTACCCGCGCTGCTCCACCATCGCCGCGAGCTCGTCGGGAGCGACCGAGTACTCGGTCGGGAACATCATCACCCCGAAGTCCACGTGCTGCCCCCTTCTCCCGGTCGCCTCTGTCCGGCGGGAGTCTACGAGCCCGCTGGGCCCCGGCCCGTCCCCGGACCCGTCGAGGCGCCCGCTTCGGGCGACCCGGCCGCCCGCTCACAGGCCCCGGTACACCTCCTGACACCCCACCGTTCAACCCCGATACGCCCGGCTATTCCCAGACCACAACCGCAGTCGAGAGGAGGCGCGCGATGAGCAGCGTGGGAACCACTACGTCGCGAGGAAACGGGTAGACCGCAGCCGACGATCCGGTTGCATGGCGCTCACAGACACGAGTGTTCCCTGCAGCCGGCCGCCGCTCCGTCGATTCTCGGACTGTTCGGCTTCGCCGGAGCAACGTTCATGGTGGCCGCCAACCTTGCGGGCTGGGTGCTGCTGGCGTCCTCGTGACTCGCCGCGTACACCGCAGCCGCGATGATGCTCGAGGGCGCTGCAGGAAAAGTGGTGCTCCCGCTGGGGCACCTGAACAGACGCGCCAACGTTCCGGGCGGCCACGAGCACGTGCCGCTCCAGTTCGCCCTCGGCGAGCCGGGCGTCCGCCAGGGACAGTAGGCGCGCTCCGCAGGGGCCACCTCGCGCAGGCGTGGCCATGTCCGTGCACGGTCATAACGCGGACATGGCCTCGTTTCGCGGCGCGTCCCCGGGAAAGGTCCAAGGCATGAGGACGGCAGGCGCACACATGGGTGGACGAACACCAGGAGGCAGTGATGGCAGCTGAACAGCATCTCCCCCCAACAGCAGGTAGCAGTCCCCGCCGCATCGCGGCGGTCGAGAGCGAGCGCAGGCTGTGGGCGCCCGCGGACCCGGTCCCGCTCGGGCTCTCCGGCTTCGCGGTGACCACTGCTGCGCTGAGCTGGATCCTGCTCGGGATCCTGCCCAAGGCCGATCTCCCCGTGGTGCTGCCGCTGGCGATCTTCTTCGGCGGCGGCGCACAGCTGCTCGCGGGGATGTGGGCGTTCGCCGAGCGCAACTCGTTCGCCGCGGCCGCGTTCTCCGGTTACGGTGCGTTCTGGCTGTCGTTCTGGCTGTTGAACTCCGTGTTCATCAAGCAGGTCCCCAAGGCGCAGCAGCCCGGAGCGGAAGAGCTGTTCCTGATCCTGTGGGGCATCTTCACCTTCTACCTGTGGATCGTCTCGTTCCGGGTGAGCGTTGCGGTCAACATCGTGTTGATGCTCCTGGTGCCCGCGTACGTGCTGATCGGCATCGGCACCGGCAGCGAATCGACCGCGCTGGTGCACATCGGAGCGGGCTTCGGGCTCGCGTGCGCCGCGGCTGCCGCGTACACCGCGTTCGCACACGTGCTGAACCGGACCTTCGAACGGCCCGTGCTGCCGCTCGGCCCACGCTAGCGCCGCGCCAGCTCGGCGCGGCGTGAGTAGGCGATCGCTGTGATCGCCGCCGCCACCCCGGCGGCGATCCAGATCGCGTGCGCGCCGACCGCCCGCGCCGCCGCCGCGCCCGCCACCGCCGCGCCCAGGTAGATCGCCCACACGACCCCGGCGAGACGCACCCTGCCGTGCGCCACACGAGGGGCCTCCCCCCATCGATCGCCGCGCGTGATCATGCCCGCGACCAGGCCCGTGACGGTGCCGGTGATGAACGTCGTCGCCACGCCCGGCACCGCGATCGCCTGGCCGGCGGCGCTCTGAGCTCCCATCGCAGCGCCCGAGAGCGCGATCAACCAGTACAGGCTGCCCTTGGTGGCGCCGTGGATCGCCACCAGCGTCCCGAGCACGGCGAGCACCGCCGCCTCACCGGCGAGCGCGCCGGTCACGCGCCGTGACCAGAGCAGGTCCCCCCGCTCGGCGATCACGCGCGCCGCCAGCGCGACGCCGAGGCAGAAGCCGGCGACCGCACACGCAGACCGGGCGATGCGAACCGGGCTGCCTGCGACGAGCGCGATGCCCAGCAGCACCGTGTTGCCCGTCATGTTCGCCGTGAACACGTGCCCCAACGCGACGTAGGTGACCGCGTCGGTGCATCCCGCGGTGAACGCGAGCGCCGCGAGCAGCGCCCGCGCGTGACGGTCCGCAGGCGAGGAGCCCATGCGGGGAGACGTCTACCCCGCCCGCGAGAGCAGAGGTGTCATTTGTCGGACAGCCGAAGGGGCGCTCGGCTTGCCCCCTCGGCCGCCGGGTATGCGCCAGTCAGCGGTGAGAACAACAGCGGGTGGCCTCCGTGCGATCCGCGAGCCGGGAAGGAGTCGGAGATGGCGAGAACGGGCGCGGACCTGATGCTCGATCGGCTGATCGCGTGGGGGGTCGACACGTTCTTCGGCCTGCCCGGCGACGGCATCAACGGTTTCTGGGAGGCGCTGCGCAAGCGCCGTGAGGAGATCCGCTACGTGCACGTCCGCCACGAGGAGGTGGGCGCGATGGCTGCGGTCGGCTACGCGAAGTTCACCGGCAAGCTGGGCGTGTGCCTGTCCACCGCCGGTCCCGGCGCGATCCACCTCGCCAACGGGCTGCTGGACGCGCGCCTGGAGGGCGCCCCGCTGCTCGCGATCACCGGGATGACCTACCACGACCTGCAGGGAACGAGCTACCTGCAGGACTTCGACACCGACTACCTGTACTCGAACCTCGCGCTCTACAACCAGCGGATCATGGGCCCAGCCCACATCGAGAACGTCGTCGACGTCGCCTGCCGGACAGCGCTCACGCGCCGCGGACCCGTGCACATCGCATTCCCCATCGACTACCAGGCGGCGGCCGCGGAGGACATGATGCGCTACAAACGCAACGTCCCCGGCCACAGCGGCGAGGTGCGTGCCGCACAGCGCATCCCCGCCAACGCCTCCGAGATCGCGCGCGCCGCCGACGTGCTAGGTGGCTGCAAGCGGATCGCGATCCTCGCCGGGGCCGGTGCGCGGGGCGCGGGCGCCGAGCTCGAACGGGTCGCCGAGATCCTCGCCGCCCCCGTCATCAAGGCCTCGCTCGGCAAGGACTGCCTGCCCGACGACAACCCCTACGTGACGGGCGGCATCGGCGTGATCGGCACCCGTCCCTCCCAGGAGGCGATGGAAGGCTGCGACGGCCTGCTGATCGTCGGCTCGACGATGCCCTACATCGAGTTCTACCCCGAACCCGGGCAGGCGGCGTGTGTGCAGATCGACGATCAGCCCGAGCGGATCGGGCTGCGCTACCCCGCCGACGTCGGGCTCGCCGGCGACGCCAGGGCCACGCTCGCCGAGCTCGCCACAGCGCTCGCCCGCAACGACGACCGCTCCTTCTTGGAGAACGCGCAGGCCGGCGTGGGGAGCTGGTGGGAGCTGATGGAGCAGCGCGGCACCAGCGAGGAGCTGCCGATGAAGCCGCAGGTCGTCGCGTGGAATCTCTCGAAGCTCCTCGCCGACGACGCGATCGTGTGCGGCGACTCGGGCCAGGTGACCACCTGGTGCACGCAGATGCGGCTCCGCGCGGGGCAGAGCTTCTCGTTCAGCGGCACCAACTGCTCGATGGCGGCGGCGCTCCCCTATGCGATCGGAGCGCAGGCGGCGTTCCCCGGGCGCCAGGTGATCGCGTTCACCGGAGACGGCTCGCTCTCGATGCAGATGGGCGACCTCGCGACGCTCATGCAGGAGCAGCTGCCGGTCAAGCTGATCGTCTTCAAGAACAACGTGCTCGGGCTGATCAAGTGGGAGCAGATGGTGTTCCTCGGCAACCCCGAGTACGGCGTCGACTTCGCGCCGGTGGACTTCGTGAAGGTGGCCGAAGGCTGCGGCGCACACGCGGTCCACATCGCCGACCCCACCAGCTGCGAAGCGCAGCTGCGCGAGGCGCTAGCCCACCCCGGCCCGGTCGTGATCGAGGCCCTCGTGGACGGCGACGAGCCGCCGCTGCCCCCCAAGATCACCTCCGAGCAGGCCAAGTTGATGGCCGAAGCGCTCCGGCGCGGCGAGGAGAACCGCCAGCGCATCGGGCTCACGATCGGCCGCTCGATGCTCGCGGAGGCGGGCCAGCCCGCGAGCCCCTACGGCGTGCTCGCGCGCGCCAAGGAGCGCGTCGCCTCGCTCGTCGGCGCTGACCGCGGAGGCGGCGACGGAGGCGACCGTAGCGGGAGCAACGGCGGCGCGGGTTGAGCCGATGAGCACGGTCCTGCAGCGGCGGGCGCCCGGCGCCGTCAGCGCACGCGCGGCCGGCAGCGACGAGGTCGACGCGCGCGCGCTCGCGCGCGCGCTCACGCAGGCGATCCGCGGAGAGGTGCGCTTCTCCCCGGGCAGCCGCGCGCTCTACGCCAACGACGCGTCGCTCTACAGGCAGGTGCCGATCGGCGTGATCGTCCCCCGCACGATCGACGACGTGATCGCCGCGGTGGAGGTGTGCCGCACCCACGACGCGCCGATCTGCCCGCGCGGGTGCGGCACGGGCCTCGCCGGCCAGACCGTCAACACCGCGGTGATCTTCGACTTCTCCAAGTACCTCAACGAGATCGTCGAGCTCGACGCGCAGGCGCGGCGGGCCGTCGTCCAGCCAGGCGTCGTGCTGGACTGGCTCAGGGACGCAGCCGAGGAGCACGACCTCACCTTCGGACCCGACCCCGCCACGCACACCCGCTGCACCCTCGGCGGGATGATCGGCAACAACTCCTGCGGCACGCACTCGATCCTCGCCGGCGTCACGGCCGACAACGTGATCGAGCTCGACGTGCTGCTCTACGACGGCACCCGCCTGGAGCTCCCCGATCACGTCGAGGAGCCCGAGATCCAGCGCGTCATCGACCGCGGCAGGCGCGAGGGTGAGATCTACGCCGCGCTCCGGGATCTCCGGGACCGCTATGCCGCGACGATCCGCGAGCGGTTTCCCGACATCCCCCGGCGCATCTCCGGCTACAACCTCGACCGGCTGCTCCCCGAGCGCGGCTTCAACCTCGCCGCTGCGCTGGTCGGCACGGAGGCGACGTGTGCGCTCACGCTGCAGGCCACGTGCAAGCTGATCGAGAGCCCGCAACACCGTTCGCTGGTGCTGCTCGGCTATCCCGATGCGCCCACCGCCGCCGACCAGGTGCCGGAGATCATGCCGTTCGAGCCGATCGCGCTGGAGACGTTCGACCGGCGTCTCGTCGAGAACGAGCTCAGCAAGGGGTTCCCCGAGCGCGCCGAGCTGCTCCCGAGGGGCGAGGCGTGGCTGCTCGTGGAGTTCGGCGCCGCGGACCGGGACGCCGCGGAAGAGCAGGCCGAGCACATGATGAGCGCGCTGCACAAGCGCAAGGGCGCGCCGCACGTGGAGATCAAGCTCTACGAGGACGAGCGCGAGATCGGGGAGGTCTGGAAGATCCGCGAGGGCGGCGTCGGGCACTCGAAGGTCCCCGGCGAGCACCCGGGATGGCCCTCCTGGGAGGACGCCGCCGTGGCACCCGAGCGGATCGGCGACTACCTGCGCGACCTCGAGAAGCTCTGCAGCAAGCACGGCCGGCGGATCTCCGCGTTCTTCGGCCACGTCGGCCACGGGTGCGTGCACACCCGGATCGACTGGGATCTCCTCACCCCCGAGGGGATCCGCAACTACAGGGCGTTCATGGAGGACGCCGGTGACCTGATCGCCGCCTACGGAGGGTCGCTCTCGGGCGAGCACGGCGATGGTCAGGCCCGCGCGGAGCTCCTTCCGAAGATGTTCGGCGAGGAGCTAGTGCAGGCGTTCGCCGAGTTCAAGGCGATCTTCGACCCCCTCGAGAAGATGAACCCCGGGAAGGTCTCCAACCCGTTCCCGCTGGACACCAACCTGCGGATGGACCCCAGCTACAGCACACCGGAGCTGTCCACCCACTTTCGCTTCCCCGAGGACGACGGCAGCTTCGTCGAGGCCGCCCAGCGCTGCTTCGGGGTCGGGGTCTGCCGTGACAGCGAAGACACGATGTGCCCGAGCTACATGGCCACCAAAGAGGAGCAGCACTCGACGCGTGGCCGCGCGCGCCTGCTGTTCGAGCTGATGCGCGACGACGGCATCCTGCGAGGCGGGTGGCGCAACGAAGAGGTCAAGGAGGCGCTCGACCTGTGCCTCGCCTGCAAGGGCTGCAAGCACGAGTGCCCGGTGCGCGTGGACATGGCCAGCTACAAGGCCGAGTTCCGCTCCCAGTACTACAGGCGCCGGCTGCGCCCCGCGCACGCGTACGCGCTGGGGCTGATCTACTGGGAGGCAAGGCTCGCTTCGCATGCGCCCGGGCTCGCGAACCTGCTCACGCAGACAGAGCCCTTCGCCTCGCTCGGCAAGCGCGCGATCGGCATCGCCACCGAGCGCGCCGCCCCGAAGTTCGCGCCCGCTACGTTCACCTCCAGCTTCGCCCCGAGGGCGAATCGAACGACCGGGAACGGACGGGTGCTCCTGTGGCCCGACACGTTCACCAACCACTTCGAGCCGGAGATCGCGCTCGCCGCCACACAGGTGCTGCGCTCGGCGGGGTACGAGGTGAGCATTCCGAGCCGTCCGCTGTGCTGTGGGCGCCCCCTCTACGACTACGGCATGCTCACGCTCGCCCGCCACCTGCTGCGCCAGACCCTCGACACGCTGCGCGAGGAGATACGTGCGGGCACCCCCATCGTCGCCCTCGAGCCGAGCTGCGGCGCGGTGTTCCGCGACGAGCTCTGCAACATGCTGCCCCACGACCAGGACGCCAAGCGCCTGGCCGGACAGGTGTGCTCGCTCGGCGAGCTGCTCGACGGCGCCGGCTCGGACTGGGAGGCGCCGACGCTGCGGCGCCATGCGCTCGTCCACGCCCACTGCCACCAGCGTGCCACCGCCGACGTCGAGGCCGACCTGCGGGTGCTCGACCGGCTCGGGGTGGCGGGCCGACCCTCGGACGCCGGGTGCTGCGGGCTCGCGGGGTCGTTCGGCTACGAGCACGGCACGCCGTACGAGGTCTCCGTCAAGGCCGGGGAGCAGAAGCTCCTGCCCGCCGTGCGCAACGCCCCGCCCGACACGCTGATCGTCAGCGACGGGTTCAGCTGCCGCCACCAGATCTCACACGGCAGCGACCGGCGGGCGCTGCACCTCGCCCAGGTGATCGAGCTCGCGGCGCGGACCGGGCCGGGAGGTCCCGGCGTGGGCGTCCCGGAGGACGCCTGCCCACCCGCGGCGCGCGATCACAACGGCACGTCCCGGACGCTCACCACCGCCGCCCTCGCTGCGGGTGCGGTCGGGACCGGCGCCGCGGTTCTCGCCCGCGCCCGGCGCCACTGACCGCCGCCCGCGGCCCGGCGCCGCCCGCGGCCCGCGGCCCGGGCGCGCGGCCAGCTCGAGACGCGGGAAGCCGGCAGGCCCACCACGAGCCTGCCGGCGTGCCCCCGCGGGAGGCCTGTC
>JAICYC010000027.1 GCA_025934395.1 Solirubrobacteraceae bacterium
GCTCGCGAGGCGAGCAGCTCGTCGTTCGCGCGGGCGTCTGGCGGCCCGGGGGCGCGGGGCAGGACGGCGAGCGCAGATTCCTCAGCGGGTGCTGCTGGCGGGCAGGCTTGGGTCGACATCGATGCTGGGGCTCCGAGAAGGTGGCCAACCGGGTGTACGCACAGGCTGGGCGTCGAGCGGGAGGCGGTGGACGTTCGTTCGAGCGGGCATAACAACGGTCGCCATACCCGCATCTCCCCAATGCCACGCCAACCGCGACCGGATGGGAGACGCGATGCGACCGATCTCCAACACGACCCGCACAGATCACCCGGGCCCGGCTCCTTAGCCGGCGCACGTGCGCCCCGGCAGGGCGTCACCAGGTCCCGCTCGCCCGGACCGCGTCGTTCTCCCGCAACTACCTCCCGACGGGCGGCGACGCGGCCAGGCAGGCGGGACCAACCCCAGGCGCTTGTGAGAGCGCGCCTGATCCGAGAGGCTCACCGCACCCGGGAGTCCACCACACGCTCCCGGGTGCGTGGGGCCTTCGCGCAGCGGCGCGGACGGGCCAAGCCGGGAAGCACGCTTCGCCGCGTCCCCGCCGCACGACACCGATCCTCCTCCAGGCCTGAGAAGGACGCGAGCGCCCGGGAGCCGAGAAGCACGCTCCCGGGCGTCTGGATCGCGCAGCCCGGCGCGCGGGCTCAGCGCTCGCGCCCCGCCCGGCCCGCGACTCAGCCCGCGGTCACGTCCGCGAGGGTGCGCGTGCCGGCGATCTGGTGGAAGTCGACCTCCGGCGGCGCGATGATCGCCGCACGGACCGCGGCCATGAACGCTGCGATGTGCGAGGTGCCGAAATGCGCCTGGAGCGCCGCGTCGTCGGCCCATTCCTCCACGAACACGAAGTCGTTGGGCCGCTCGGTGTCCTCGCAGACGCGGTAGCCGATACAGCCCGTCTCCTCGCGCGAGGCGCGCGCGACGGTCTGCGCGACCTCGATCAGCTGCTCGCGTTTGCCAGCGTCGGTACGGACCCGTCCGACCACCACGATCATCGCCATCCCCCTTCGTCGAGTTGTGCGGAGCGCGCTCACAACGGCGCCTGCGCGGAGGCCCGTGGCCCCGCTGCAGGGTACCGGCGCCGCGCGCGCGGCTGACAGTACGATCACGCAATGTCAGGCGCGCGGTCGATGAACGGACACGGGCCGGCGCGGTCGGTGGCGATCGTCGGCGCCGGCTTCGGCGGCGTGGGCGCGGCGGTGCTGCTCGCCCGCGCGGGCCACCGTGATGTGACGGTGTTCGAGCGCGGCGAGCGCGTGGGCGGGGTCTGGCATCACAACACCTACCCGGGCGCGGCCTGCGATGTTCCCTCGCACCTGTACGAGTTCTCGTTCGCGCCGAACCCGCGCTGGTCGCGCCGCTACGCACCCCAGGAGGAGATCCAGGCCTACCTGGAGGACGTCGCGCGGGAGCACGGCGTGCTCGAGCGGGTGCGCACCGGCGTGGAGGTCACCGCCGCGGCGTGGGATGAGCAGCGCGGCCGCTGGAGGCTCCAGACGAGCGCCGGCGAGCACGAGGCCGACCTGCTCGTGACCGCGTGCGGGCAGCTGACCGTGCCCAAGTTGCCGTCGATCGAGGGCCTCGACGAGTTCGCCGGGCCCGCGTTCCACACGGCCCGCTGGCGCCACGACGTCGACCTGTCGGGCCGGCGCGTGGCGATCGTGGGCACGGGGTGCAGCGCGATCCAGGTGGCGCCTGCGATCCAGCCGCACGTGGCACAGCTCGACATCTACCAGCGCTCGCCCGGGTGGACGTTCCCCAAGATGGACTACGCCTACAGCGAGCGCGCCAAGCAGGCGTTCGAGCGCTTCCCCGTGCTCCAGCGTCTGGACCGTGCGGCGACGTTCGCGTTCATGGAGCTCGGCGCGGCGGCGATGACCGGCAAGCGCTGGATGCTGCCGCCGTTTCGCGCGGTCGGCCGGGCCCAGATCAACCGCGCGATCACCGAGCCCGGGCTGCGCGCGCGGGTGACGCCCCCCGACGAGCTGGGCTGCAAGCGCGTGATGCTCACCGACGAGTGGTACCCCACGCTCACGCGCGCCAACGTCGAGCTCGTGACCGACCGGATCGCGTCGATCACGCCCGGCGGCGTGCGAACGGCGGACGGGCGCGAGCGCGCGGCCGACGTGCTCGTGCTCGCCACCGGTTTCGAGTCGCACGGCTTCGTCGCGCCGATGGACGTCACCGGGCGCGACGGGCTGAGCCTGCGCGATGCGTGGACGCCCACCCCGCGCGCGTACCTCGGCATGAGCGTGCCGGGGTTCCCCAACATGTTCCTGCTGTACGGCCCCAACACCAACGGCGGCACCGGCTCGGTGATCTACACGATCGAGGCCGGCGCGGCGCACGTGATCTCCGCGCTCGACGCGCTGTCCCGTTCGGGCGCCGACCGGATCGAGGTGCGCGCCTCCGCAGCGGAGCGGTTCGACACCGAGCTGCGCGCGGCGCTGCGCGGCACCGTGTGGCACACGGGCTGCACGAGCTGGTACGTGGACGAGAACGGCAACGACCCGAGCCAGTGGCCGTGGCTGTGGAGCACCTACAGGCGGCGCACGGCGCAGGTTGACCACGCGACCTACGAGGTGGGGCGCCCGGCGGCGGCGGCCGTCTGACCGCCTGACGCATGCTTGGAACGCGCGCCGCGCGATCGCTCGGCGCCGACGACCGCCGGCACGGGCCGGCAGATTGGAGAACCATGGGCCGGCCGGTGGTGCACTTCGAGATCACGGGGACCGACAGCGCCTCGCTGCACTCCTTCTACGCGAGCATGTTCGACTGGGAGATCGACGCGAGCAACCCGATGGGTTACGGGATCGTGCAGCGCGAGGGCAACGTCACCGAGGACGGGGTCGGGATCGGCGGCGGCATCGCCAAGGGCCCCGAGGGATATGGCGGACACGTCACCTTCTACGTCCAGGTGCCCGACGTCGAGGCAGCGCTCGCGCAGGCCGAGCAGCTCGGCGGCTCGCGGATGATGGGCCCGGAGAGCGTCGCCGAAGGCGTCGAGATCGGGCTGTTCACCGACCCGGAGGGACACGTCATCGGCGTGATCAGGGGCTGAGCCGTGACCGCTCCGATCAAGGCCTGAGTCGGTGCTGCTCTACGACTCCGCGGTGTCGGGCAACTGCTACAAGGTGCGCCTCCTGCTGGCGCACCTGGGGCTCCCCTACGAACGCCGCGAGGTGAGCGTCGTGGACCGCAGCGGGCGTCTGGAGCTGCTCGGCGGGCTGAACCCCGGGCTGCGAGTCCCGACGCTCGTGCTCGACGACGGCCGCTCGCTGGGCGAGTCGAACGCGATCCTCTGGCACCTCGCCCAGGGCACCGGTTACGTCCCGGACGACGAGTTCGAGCGCGCCCAGGTGCTGCAGTGGATGTTCTTCGAGCAGTACAGCCACGAGCCGTACATCGCGGTTGTGAGGTTCCTCGTCGCGGTCTCACCGTCAACGGCCGACGAGCGCGAGATCGGGCCGAGGATGCGCGCCGGCTACAAGGCGCTCGACGCGATGGAGCGCCACCTCGCCGCGCGCGCGTTCCTCGTGGGCGACGGCTACTCGATCGCCGACATCGCGCTGTACGCCTACACCCACGTCGCGCCGGAGGGCGGCTTCGAGCTCGACCGCTATCCCGCGATCAACACGTGGCTCGCCCGGGTGGCCGGCCAGGAGGGTCACGTTGCGATCGCCGCCTGATGCGCTGCGCGCCGTCCGGGCGCGCGGTCCGGACCGATCCGCCCTCCTGCGTGCGCGCCGCGAACGGCGGCTCAGTCGAGCGGCGTGGTGTAGGCGCCCGAGAGCCCGCCGTCGATCAGGAACGTCGACGCGGTGACGTAGCTGGACTCGTCGCTGGCGAGGAACAGCGCGCCCTGCGCGATCTCCTCCGCGCGCGCGAAGCGTCCGATCGGGACGTGCACGAGCCGCCGCGCGGCCTTCTCGGGGTCCTTCGCGAACAGCTCTTTGAGCAGCGGCGTGTCGACGGGCCCGGGGCACAGCGCGTTGACGCGCACGCCGCGCTTGGCGAACTCCACGCCCAGCTCGCGTGAGAGCGAGAGCACGCCCCCCTTGGAGGCGGTGTAGGAGATCTGCGAGGTGGCAGCGCCCATCACGGCGACGAACGATGCGGTGTTGATCACCGAGCCGCGTAGCGGCCCGGCGTTCTCGAGCAGGTGCGGGATCCCGTGCTTGCAGCACAGGAACACGCTCCTCAGGTTGACGCTCTGGACCCGCTCCCAGGCGTCGATCGTCGTCTCCAGCACCGAGCCGTCGTCGGTGGGCGAGATCCCCGCGTTGTTGAACAGCACATCGATCCGCCCGCACCTGGAGCGCACCTCGGCGAGCACCCCGCTCACCTGCTGCTCGTCGGTGAGGTCGGCCTGCAGCGCCACGTCGCCGGGCGCGTCGGCGAGCACGTCCACGCCCGCCACGCTCGCGCCCTCGCGCTGGAACAGCTCCACGGTCGCCGCGCCGATCCCGCCGCTCGCCCCCGTCACGACGCACACGCGGTCCTGCAGACGCCCCGCCATCACTCCTCCGTCGAGTAGAAGATCGTCTTTGTCTCGGTGTAGGCATCGAGCGCGTGCGGACCCAGCTCGCGCCCGTAGCCGGACTGCTTGAACCCTCCGAACGGCGTGGCGATGCGCACGGAGGTGTTGCTGTTGATCGACAGCACGCCCGTCTCGATCGCGCGCGCGACGCGCAGGGCGCGCGCGCCGTTGCGCGTCCAGATCGACCCCGAGAGGCCGTAGATGGTGTCGTTGGCCAGCGCGATCGCGTGGGCCTCGTCGTCGAACGGGATCACGGCCGCGATCGGCCCGAACACCTCCTCGCGCGCGACGCGCACCGTCGGGTCCACCGGCGCCATCACCGTCGGGGGGAACCAGTAGCCGCGCCCGTCGGGCGCGCTGCCGCGGAACGCCACCGGCGCGGAGTCGCCCAGGAACGAGCCCACCGTCTCCAGCTGCGCCGAGCTGATCAGAGGGCCCATCTCCGTGGCCTCGTCGAGCGGGTCGCCCACGCGCAGCGCCTTCACGTGCGGCTCCAGCAGCTCCAGGAACCTGCCCATCGCGGAGCGCTCGACGAGGATCCGCGAGCGCGCGCAGCAGTCCTGCCCCGCGTTGCCGAAGACCGCCGGCGGCGCCGCGGCCGCAGCGGCGTCGAGGTCGGCGTCGGCGAAGACGACGTTCGCGGACTTGCCCCCCAGCTCCAGCGTCACGCGCTTGATCGTCTGGGCGGCGCCCGCGGCGATCGACCGCCCCACCTCGGTCGAGCCGGTGAACGCGATCTTGGCGATCCCGGGATGGTCCACCATCCGCTGCCCGCACGTACGGCCGGGCCCCACCACCACGTTCACCACGCCCTCGGGCAGCCCTGCGGCGATCGCCACCTCGGCGAAGCGCAGCGCGGTCAGCGGCGTCAGCTCGGCGGGCTTCAGCACGACCGTGTTGCCCGCGGCGAGCGCCGGAGCGAGCTTCCACGACGCGATCGCCAGGGGGAAGTTCCACGGGGTGATCAGGCCCACCACGCCCAGCGGCTCGCGCACCGTGAACGCCTGCCCGCCCGCTGCGGGGATCGTCTCGCCGAGCAGGCGCTCGGGCGCGCCGGAGTAGTAGCGGAAGGTGTCCACCACCATCTCCATCTCGCCGCGCGCGTCCGTGATCGCCTTGCCCGCGTTGCGCGCCTCCAGCACCGCGAGCTCCTCGCGGTGCTCCGCGAGCGCGTCGGCGAGCGCGCGCAGCACCTCCGCGCGCGCTCCGGGCGCGAGCGCCCGCCACGCGGGCAGCGCCGCGGTGGCGGCGTCCACCGCGGCGTCCACGTCCTCGACGTCCGCACGCGCGACCTCCGCGAGCGTGTCCTCCGTTGCGGGCTCGAGTACCGAGAGGGTCGTGCTCATCTCGCTGCGACCGCGCTGGACGGGTCGAGCGCCACGGAGGGCGCGTGGCGCTCGCCGCGCATCTCGGCTACGGCGACTGGGCGACGACGGCGGCGTCGCCGAGCTCCGCATCGAGCTCGGAGACCGTGTGCCGCGGGCCGGTGAAGGTGTGGCGGGCCCTCAGGATCCACCAGATCCCCACCGCGAGGGTCGCCCCGCCCATCACCAGCGGCGCGTAGTTCACGAGGCTCCAGTCGAATTTGCTGTCCCAGGGAACGCCGCCCGGCGACAGGGGCAGGATGAAGTCGATCGTGATCAGGGCCACCCAGATCGTGGAGAACAGGTTCATCCACTTGTACTTCCTGCCGTTGTTCCACGGCCCCACCTCGAACGCGTCCCCCATTTTCCAGCGCAGGAAGATCGGGATCACGTAGGCGGTGTACAGCCCGATCACCGTGATCGACACGACCGCGTAGAACGCGACGGGTTCGATCGCTTCGCCCTTCTTGCTCGGGAAGTACGCCGGGACGGTGATCGCCGCGGCGAGCACCGCCATGAAGATCACCGCGTTGGCGGGCACGCGTCGGGTGTTGACCCTGCTCCAGACGCGCCATCCCGGAATCGCGCCGTCGCGGCTGAACGCGTAGCACATGCGTGAGGCGCTGGTCAGGCACGCAGCACCGCAGAAGAACTGACCGACCGTGGAGATGACCAGCACGAGCTTCACCCACCCGACCCCGAGCGCCGTTTCGAGGATCGCGATCGAGACGTACGCGCCGCCGGCGGCTTTGGTGTTGATCGCGTTCACGTGCGTCGCAGCGAACGTCAGCGCGAGGAGCACGATCCAGCCGAAGATCGCCGAGTAGAAGATCGAGCGCCACACACCCTTCGCCGCCGAGGTCGAGGCCCCGTGCGTCTCCTCCGAGATGTGCGCGCAGGAGTCGAACCCGGTGATGGTGTACTGCGTGAGCAGGAAGCCGAGCGGCAGGATGTAGAACCAGTACATGCTCCCGTTGAAGCCGGAGTTGTTGAAGCGGTGGCCGAACACGAAGCTGAAGCTCTGGTGGTGGGCCGGCACGAAGACCAGAACGGCGAGGATCGCGAACACGCCCGCGACGTGCCACCACACCGACACGCCGTTGATGCGCGCCACCAGGTGGCTGCCGGCGATGTTCACGATCGCGTGCAGCGCCAGGATCACCATGAACAGGAAGAACGTCCCGTGCAGGAACGCGGTGGCGTTGGTGGAGGTCCCGTTGAACCAGCCGACGCTGTACAGCCCGAGCGTGCTGTTCATGAACAGCGCGCAGCCGTAGTCGACCGAGGCGGTGACCGCGATCAGCCCGATCAGGTTGAACCAGCCGGTGAACCAGCCCCACGCGGCGCCGCCGAGCTTGGATGCCCACCAGTAGATCCCGCCCGCCGTGGGATAGGCGGAGACGAGCTCCGACATGCAGAAGCCGATGATCAGGATCGGGATCGAGATCAGCGGCCAGCCGATCGAGATCGCGACGGGCCCGCCATTGTTCCAGGCCTGGCCGTAGGTGGTGAAGCAGCCGGCCAGGATCGAGATGATCGTGAACGAGATCGCGAAGTTCTGGAACCCGCTCCAGCTGCGGCTGAGCTCCTGCTTGTAGCCAAGCTCCGCGAGTCGTTGCTCGTCGCTGTCCAGAGTGCCGGCCGCTGTGCTCATTCGCTCGCCCCCTAGAGAAAAGGTTTGTCCTCCCGTCCTTCGTTAGTGACGATACGCTCGAACCCGGACGGATGTCAAGAGCCGCAGGAGGACGTTCTCGCAGCCTGCGGGACGGGGCGATTCGCGGCTCCGGAGCGGCGCAGCGGCGGCGCTTCGGAGCGGCGTCCGACGCGGCGTCTAGCCGCCGGGGAGCAGGCCCGCGAGCACGTGCTCGGTGCCCTTCAGGTGCTCTGTCATCTCGCGCGTGGCGCCGATCGCGTCACGCTCGCGGACGGCCGCGAGCAGGCGCCGGTGCTGGGCGTTGGAGGAGGCGAGGATCTCGGGCGGGTGCGCGATGTAGGCGATCAGGTCGGTCATCGCGCCCTGCACGTCGGTGATCTCGCGCACGAGCACGTCCGAGCGCGCGGCCTCCGCGAGCCCGACGTGCAGGCGGATGTCGGCCTGGCGGTAGGCGGCGAAGTCCTCGAGCGCATCCTCCAGCGTCAGCGCCACCTCGTCGAGCGCGTCCAGGTCGGCTGCGTCGGCGCGTTCGGCGGCGAGCACCGCAACGCCCAGCTCGATCGCCAGGCGCCGGTCGCACGTCTCGCGCCAGCGCGCGAGCGTTTCCGGGCCGGGCGGGTCCGCGGGCGGCTGCGGGTCGGCGATGAACGTCCCGCCGTGGCGCCCGCGCGTGGCGAACACGTGGCCGCTCTGCGTCAGCGCGGTGAGCGCCTGGCGCAGCGTCGAGCGGGCGATCCCCAGCCGCGCGCACAGCTCGCGCTCGGGCGGAAGCTGCGAGCCGGGAGGCAGGAGCCCGAGCTTGATCGCGGTCCCGAGCTGGTCGACGGTCTCCTCGAAGGCGGTCTGCGAGCGGACCCGGGCGAACACCGCGTCGGGCGGGGTGAGGGTGGCGGCCACCGCCGGCGGGCGTGGCTCAGCGTCGTCCCCCACGTGCCTCCCCTCTCAGCTGCTCACAGCCGCTCGAACCCACGCACGCGCTCCCAGTCGGTGACCGCCGCCTGGCTCGCCTCGAGCTCGACGCGGGCGGCGTTGAGGTAGTGCGCGACGACCTCCTCCCCGAACGCCTCGCGCGCGACGTCGCTGGCGGCGAACTCCTCGCGCGCGTCCGCCATCGTCGCGGGCACGCGCTCGCGCTCGGAGGCGGCGTACGCGTTGCCCTCCAGCGCCGGCTCCAACGCAAGCCCGCGCTCGACGCCGTGCAGGCCCGAGGCGATGATCGCGCTCAGCGCGAGATAGGGGTTCAGGTCGGCGCCGCCGACGCGGTTCTCGAAGCGCTTTCCGGGCCCGTGCCCCACCACCCGCAGCGAGCAGGTGCGGTTGTCGTGACCCCACGCGATTGTCGTGGGCGCGAAGCTGCGCGCGGCGTAGCGCTTGTAGGAGTTGATGTTGGGCGCGAGCAGCAGCGTCATCTCGCGCAGGCACGCGAGCTGCCCCGCGAGGAACGACTCGAACAGCGCGCTCTCGCGCTCGAACAAGGGCCCCTCGGCGTCGGCGAGCGAGAAGTGGATGTGGCACGAGTTGCCCTCGCGCTGGTCGTACTTGGCCATGAACGTGATCGCCATCCCGCGCTCGGCCGCGATCTCCTTGGCGCCGTTCTTGAAGATCGAGTGCTCGTCGGCGGCGCGCAGCGCGTCGGCGTAGCGGAAGTTGATCTCGTGCTGGCCGAGGTTGCACTCGCCCTTGGAGTCCTCCACGACCATCCCCGCCACCGCCATGTGGTTGCGGATCGCGCGGATCAGCGGCTCGACGCGGGCGGTGCCGAGCAGCGAGTAGTCGACGTTGTAGAGGTTCGCCGGACGCAGGTCGCGGTAGCCCTTGTGCCACGCCTCCTCGTAGGTGTCAAGGAACACGAGGAACTCGAGCTCGGTGCCGGCGTTCGCGGTCCACCCGCGCTCGGCCAGGCGCGCGAGCTGGCGGCGCAGGATCTGGCGCGGCGAGGCGACCACTTCGCTGCCGTCGAGCCACGCGACGTCGGCGAGGCACATCGCGGTGCCCTCCTGCCAGGGCACGGCGCGCAGCGTGTCGAGGTCGGGGGAGAGCAGCATGTCGCCGTACCCGCGGTCCCACGAGGACATCGCGTAGCCGTCGACGGTGTTCATGTCGACGTCCACCGCGAGCAGGTAGTTGCAGCCCTCCGCGCCGTGCGCTGCCACCTCGCCGAGGAAATGCGTGGCGGCGAGGCGCTTGCCCTGGAGCCGGCCCTGCATGTCGGTGATCGCGAGGACGACCGTATCGATCGACCCCGCGGCGACTGCCTCCCGTAGCTCCTCGAGGTTCACCGAACGTGAAGGTACTTGAAAAGGGCGGGGGCGCCTACCTTCGACGGCGCCGGCCGGGAGCGGGCCTCTCGCATGCGGCGAGCGTGGATCTCGGGTCCGCTCAGGCCGGCGTTGCGCTCTGCGCCGACAGCGCGGCCACGAGCTCGTCGGTGCCGAGCAGCTGCACGCCGATCCCGGCGAGCTCGCGTTCGCCGCGCTCGTACAGGCCAGAGATCGCGTCGCGCGCGAGGGCCACCCGGTAGTCGCGCTCGCTCGCCTCGTAGATCGACGTGCGCGGGCAGTTGGGGAAGTTGCAGCCGCAGAACACGAGCGTGCTCACGCCGAGCGAGCGGAGATGCTCGTGCAGCGGCGTCTGGAAGAACGCGCCCCAGCGGGGCTTGTAGACGACGACCTCCTCCGGGCCGATCTCCTGTAGCCCGCCGCCGAGCAGCCGCGCGGCATCGAGCGCGGGTGCGCCGGCGGGCAGCAGCGCGGGCGCGATCTCCGTGCCGGGCGCGCCGGTGGCGAGGATCGCCGCGCCCGACTCGACGAGCTCGCGCCGGCAGAGGTCGACGTTGCTCCCGTCGGGCTCGTAGATGCGAACCACGTGCACGATCGGGCGGCGCGTGTCGCGGAACGCCTGCGCGAGCGCCGCCATCGTCGGCAGCGCGGCGCTCGTCCCGGGGATCTCCAGGGGCGCACCCTCCAGCACGTCGCACTGCGTGTCGATCGTGATCAGCGCGCAGCGGGCGAGATCCAGCTCGGTGTAGGGCGCGCCGCTCACTCGGGGAGGTTCTCCGGCATCGGCACCTCCTGCGGGGCGCGGCCGGGGCCCGTATCCGCCCAGTCCTCCCACGCGCGGCCGTCGCGCCCGACGTGCTCGCCGGCCGCGCCGAGCGCGAGCAGCACGAGCGGCTCGCCGCCGCGGTTGACGAGCTGGCGCCGCACGCCCGCGGGGACGCGCACGGCGTTGCGGCGCGCCACGCGATGCTCCTCCCCCTCGACGCCGAGCGTGAGCTCACCCTCGAGCACGACGTAGACCTCTTCCTGGTGCTCGTGATCGTGGATCCGGCCACGCTCGCGCGGCTGCAGCGCGATCACGTTGATCCCGAAGGACTCCACGCCGAGATCGCGGCGGATCGTCTTGAAGCGCTCGCCCTCGACCGTGTCGAGTGTCGTGAATGTGACCTCATCTGCCATCGCTTCAGCCTACGATCTTTGCAGTGCTCGGTCGACTCGATCACGTCGGCTACCTCGTCGGCGACCTCGCCGCCGCCGAGGCGGAGTTCGTGGAGACGCTCGGCCAACCCGTGGTGAGACGCTTCGAGCGCCCGCGGTTCTCGCTGTTCGGCGTGTACCTCGGGGACGCCGGCGAGCTGGAGCTGTTCACGTTCACCGACCACGAGCTGCTGGCCGCCCAGCTCGGGGCCGACGCGATGCGCCTTCACCACATCGCCTACGAGACGCACGACATCGCCACGGCGGCGGCGTCGCTGGCGGGACGTGGCGTGCGCTTCAGCGGGCCGGACTTCCGTGACGAGGTGAGCGCCCCGTTCGACCTGGACGGGGTCCTGAACCTGTGGACGGTCCCCGAGTCGAGCGCCGGCGCTGCGTTGCAGATCCTGCAGAAGCCCGTCTGAGGCTCACGCGCAGAGCGCCACGAGCTCGTCGGGCACGGCGTGCAGCCTCACCGGCCGCGGGACGCCCGCGAGGCGATGCCGTGAGAGGACGCGCCCGCCGCTCTGCTCGAGCCCGGATGGACGAAGCTGGTGATCGAGCGGGCGTGAACCGCGCTCGGATCTTCGCCGAGCGCGGCGCACAACGGCTCGCGCGAGCGCGACGATAGGCAGGACACGACCACACCACGGCGAAACGGCAATGCAGTCTCGTATGCCCGCTGCGCCGTCTGCGGGCGCTCCCCCACGAAGCGGTAGACACGGTGGCTCAGGGAATCTCTGGCAGGGTGCTGCGCCGATCCGGGCGCGGGGACCGCACGGCCGTGGACGAGCTGCATGCCGGCAGGGCGCTCCCGGAGGCGCACCGTGATGAGCTCGAAGCGCGGATGGACCTGCTGCGGATGGCGGTCGAGCTCGAGGACGCGTGCGAGTTCGGCGACGTGCCCGGCCGGGAGCGGCCGCGGCGCGAGTCCTTCCTCGCCCACTTCCCGGAGCTCGCCGCGCCGCTGGCCGAGTGGAACGCGTGCGTGGAGCGGGTGCGCTCCGGCCCGTCCGAGCTGTGGACGTGGTTCGAGCAGGCCGCGCGCGAGCGCGGGATCTCCGAACCCCCGTACGCGCTCGGGGCGCTGATCGACCGTCTCGCGATCCTCACCGCGGAGCGATCGCGCAACGGCGAGCTCGCGCTGGCGCACGAGCTGCGGGTGGAGCACTTCCGCGACCGCGTGGGCGGGATCGAGTGCGTGAGCCTGTTCATGGACGGCCAGAACATCGCGCGCCTGCCCTGCGCGGCGCGCGACGGCCTGGAACCGGACGTGACGGCGTCGGTGGCGCTCGTGCAGTCGCTCTACGACGACGCGCAGGCCACGCCCGAGGCGCTCGAGGTGGGACGCGCGCGCGACGCGCTGCTCGACCTCAAGCAGCCGCTGCTGGAGGAGCTCGCCGCGCATGCGTCCGCCGACTCGCTCGCGTTCACGTCCCGCTGCCCGACGTGCGCGCGGTCTCTGGAAGAGGAAGAGAGCAAGGAGGAGGGACGGGAAGTGCAGACCCCGAGCGGCGCGCCCGAGGACGGGGCCGCGGAGGCGCAGGGCCCATCCGCCGGCGACCCAGTGGGCTGAGCGCACCCGCCCGCGCGTAGGCGGCGCGCGCCGCACGGCGCGGCGCGCCGGGCGTGCTCCTATGCTCCGTGCGCGCATGAGGCTTCCCCGCTCCCGCGCGGCAGCGCTCGCGGTGGTCGTGGTCGTGGTCGCGGGTGCTGCCGCTGCCACCGTGCTGCTCACCTCGGGTGCGCGCGCCACCCCGCTCTCGCCACGATGCGTGCCAGGTGGCCTGGACCGATCTTCGCTGCTGGGCGGGCGCGTGACCGTCTCGCCGATGCCCGGAAGCCTCACCGCGTCGGCGCAGACGCAGATCAGCATGGTTGGCGTGCCAGCGCGCGCCCTCGCCGGCGTCACCGTGACCGGGTCGCGCAGCGGCCGCCACGACGGGTCGCTCGAGCCCTACTCGCAGGGCGACGGGGCGAGCTTCGTGCCGCGCCGTGAACTCGAGGAAGGCGAGCGGGTGCGCGTGAGCGCGCGCGTCCGCGACGGCGCCCGCACGATCGCGATCGCCTGGAGCTTCACGGTGGCGCTGCGCGACCGCCCGGGCGCGGGGGTCGGCTCGGCGCCGGTGAGCGCCAGCAGCGCGCCCGAATACCAGGTGTTCCGCACGCGCCACGACCTGCGCCCGCCGACGATCACGGTCGCACACCGCTCGCCGGGGCGCACACCCGGCGACCTGCTGATCGCGCCGTACGCGGGGCCCGGGCAGTGGGGGCCGATGATCCTCGACGAAGACGGCGCGTTGGTGTGGTTCAAGCCGCTGCCCAAGAGCTGGCGCGCGGGGGACCTGCGCGTGCAGCGCTATGGGGGACGCCCGGTGCTCACGTGGTGGCAGGACCCCCTGCCCTACGGCGGGACGCGCAAGGCGGGCGTGGTGATCGACGACACCGCCTACCACCGGATCGCGGTCGTCCGCGCCGGCAACGGCTACCAGCCCGACCTGCACGAATTCCAGATCACGCCGCGCGGCACCGCGCTGATCACCGTGTTCGACGCGATCGACTGCGATGTGCGCGCGGCGCACGGGCCGCGCAACGGCGCCGCCGCGGACACGCTGCTCCAGGAAATCGACCTCCGCACGGGCCTCGTGCGCTACGAGTGGCACACGCTCGATCACATCCCGCTGCAGGAGTCATACGAAACGGCGCGCCTGGCGAGCCGCCAGAAACCGTTCGACTACTTTCACATCAACTCGATCGACGTGGGCAAGGACGGCGACCTGCTCGTCGACTCGCGCAACACGTGGGCCGCGTACGACGTCGAGGAGCGCACGGGCCGCGTGCGCTGGCGGCTGGGGGGCAAGCGCAGCAGCTTCGCGATGCCCGCATCGGCGCGGGTTGCGTTCCAGCACGACGCCCGCTTCCAGCCGGGCGACGATGTCACCTTCTTCGACAACGGCGCCACGCCGGCGGTGCACCATCAGTCGCGCGCGCTGGAGCTGCACCTCGATTTCACCGATATGCGCGCGAGCGTGGTGCGGGAGGTCGTTCACCATCCCAAACTGGTGTCGCCGAGCCAGGGCAACGTGCAGACGCTTCCCGGCGGCGACTGGGTGATCGGCTGGGGCCAGGCGTCCTACCTCACCCAGCTGGGGCCGCGCGGGGAAGTGCTGTTCGACGCGCACCTGCCGCTCGCGTCGGAGTCGTTCCGCGCGTACCGGGAGGCTTGGCACGCACAGCCCGACACCACGCCTGCGATCGCATACGCCGCCCCGACGGCACGGACCGCGGCGAAGGTCTACGCGAGCTGGAACGGCGCCACCGACGTGGCTGCCTGGCGCGTGCTCGCGGGCGCCTCAGCGGCGACGCTTCGACCTGTGGCGCGCGCTGTGCGCGCGGGCTTCGAGACGGCCGTTGCGTTGCCCTCCGGTGCGGCGCCCGCGTACGTTCGCGCCGACGCGCTGGACGCCGCCGGGCGGGTGCTGGGGAGCTCGGCGGTGGAGCCCGCGCGCTGACGCTCGCGCGGCCGCGGAGGCGGCGACGGCGGGCCGCCCACCGCAGCCCGCCGTCGCGTGTGCCAGCCCAGGAAGCAGCGAACCGCCCTAGCCGAGGAAGGAGTGGAATTCGCCCAGCGGCTGCGGCAGCTTCGGCGTGAACGGCTCGAACTTGTACGCCTTCGTCGTGTCGAACCCGGCCTTCGCCGCTGCCGCGGGCGACGCGAACGGCGTGAGCGCCTTCACGGCCGATTTGATGTTCGTCCACTTCAGCGTGCGCTCGTAGCCGTTGTTGTTCGGCGGGTCCACGCTCTCCGCGGTGCCCTGAGCGCCGGTGAGCGTCTCCAGCGGGCCGCCGTCGGTCGGCGAGATGTCCGAGCCGAGCACGCGCGCGAGCGTGCGGTGGTCGCTCTCGATGCCCATGATCCTCGCCGCCGTCACCCGCAGGTTGGCGTTGCTGAAGTCACGCACCCCCACCAGGTAGGCGGCGATGAACGCATCCTCTAGCGTCACCAGAGTACTCATCGTGGTCTGCGCGTCGGTGAACATCTTCGGCGGGTAGTAGAAAGTGGTGAACGGCGACCGTTTTTTGGTGACGCCTTCCTCGAGCAGGTAATGAGACATCTCCTCCTGCCGCGCCGCTTCGAGGTAGCCTTTGTCGTCGTCCGCCAGACGTGTGAAGAACGGCGAGGTGTTGATGATGTTGGTGTATGTGGTGACAGCGAGCGCCTCCGCGATCTGTGCCGCAACGAGGATCTCGACGTCTCCCTTCTTCACACCACCCGACTTCGCCGCAGCGATCGCCGGCGCGAACGCCCCGAGCGCGGTGGTGGAGACCATCACGCCTGCTCCCGCTGCGCCTGCACGGGTGAGGAACTGCCTGCGGTCCACGGTGCTGCCAGCCTTCTCTGGTGACACTTTGCACGCCCTCCGAGATCGAGTTTTCACCTGCCATCTACGCGACGATCGGCGGCGCGGATCACAGCGATCTTTCCGGGCGCCGGGGTGATCCGATCGCGCGTCTCGTGCGTGTGGGCGCCGGCGCCCGCCACGCCGGGCCCCCGGATGGCGAGCTTGCGGTCATCATCGGCATATGCGAACATGTGTTCGCATATGGGACCGAGGCCGTGGCGACCCGCAAGCGAGCTCGAGGGGGCGCTGCAGCGCGGCGACCTGCGGCACGCGATGTCGCTGGCGGAGGAACTCCGCATCGAACGGGGGCGGCCGATCGATCTCGACACGGCCGAGCGATTCCTCCCCCTGATCGCGCAGCGCAGCCCCGCCGAGTACGACGCATGGGCCGTGCGCTGGCTCACGCGCTGGCTCGCCGAGAGCGGCGCGCCCACGATCGACCAGCTCACGCAGGTGGTGGAGCGGCTCGCCACGCACGCGCAGGCGGGACGGTGACCTCCACGGCCCGCCGCAGCGCCCGCGCGCGTGCCCGGACGCGGGGTACCGCGCGGCCGGGGTTCGCCGCGCCTAAAGGTCTGACTTAGGCTCCTTCGTATCGTGGTAGGGGGGCCATCGGGCGCGACGCGGCAGTCCCCCCTAGTGCCGCGTCTTCTGCGCCCCCGCCTTGGCGCCGCCCGTTGGCCCCATCCCGCTCCTGTCTGGCGCCCCGGCGGCGGTCAGGCCTGCGAGCGCTCCAGGCTCACACCGCCCTGCACCGCGCTTTCGCGCAGCGTCTCCGCGGACCGCTCCCCCTGATCGGTCTCACCGGGCTCCTCGGGCTCGAGCACGAAGATCTCCGCCTGGACGTCGTGGCGAGGGTCGTTCGCGCTCATGAAGCTGCGCACCGAGCGGTACAGCAGCGTCTCTATCTCCGCGCGGAAGTCGCTCTCCATCGCGTCCTGCATCGCGAGGCGCGCGCGGACGACCTCGGCCACATGACCGTGATCCTGGAGCGTCTGCTCCCCTCGCGTGAGACCTCCCTCGAGGATCACAGTGAGCAGGTTGCGCGACAGGTGGGCGCGGGCGCGCTCGGGGCCCTTGCCGTAGTAGCGCTTGTGGACCCGCACGACCGCGTTGGCGACGTCGGTGAGCAGGCGCGAATGCGTGGACTCGCTCGCGGTTGCGCCCACGCCGGTCCGCGGCGCTCCGGCGCACGGCGTACCCACCGTTTCCGTCCCGCCGTGACGGGGTGGCGGCCGTCCGGGACGAGCCGGATCCTCGTCGGGTGCGTCTCGGTTGGCACCCGGAGAACGACATCGGATGCGATATCCGGTCAGACCCGGATGCGCTGCGTCAGGCGCCCGCGAGCTGAACGCTCACCGGCGCTCGGCCGTGCGCTCGTGATCGGCGGCGGGCTCGGCGCCCGAGCCGTCGTCGTCCTGCTCCTCCTCGGGCTCCCCGCGGCGGTGGAGCACCGCGTGGGCCGCCTGCTGGTCGGCGTGGGACGCGTGCTCGACCAGCAGGCGCTCCGCCTCCTCGAAACCCTCGCTCTCGCCGCCGCCGGCCTCGCGCACCGGCCGCTCGCTCGCGGGCGGGGCGTCGGCGGGGCGCCTGCCCCCGACCTCGCCTGCTTCGCGCTGCGCGCTGCGAACCTCCTCGCGCTCGAAGCGCGAGTCGCTCACGCGACCACGTTCCTGACCGTGCGCCGATGCCCGCTGCGCATGAGCCGGCGCAGCGCACCGCGATCCTCCCGCCGCCGCGTGCCGCCCTCGGGGGACAGCATCACGGACAGCGCCCCGCCCGTCTCGGCGAGGCAGCGCGGGCAGATATCCGTTTCGTCGCGATCGCTGGCCGTCGGCACTCTAAGACTGCAGCGGGGGCAACTCATCACTGGCACGTCCGACCTCCATTGTCCGGATAACACCCCGGCCCTACCCACCGCGCCGGCACCGAATCAGCAACTTGCGCATATCCGTCCCCCCGCTCGGGTAGCTGGACGGATACGGGGTACCGGACAGCTCGAAGGGGCGCTCGCACGGGCGTTCCTTGCCAGGAGAGCGATCCGGCCTGAGCAGCTCGTGGTGGAGGCGCCCAGGTCCCCTCGCAAGACGAATCAGGGAGGAACACATGTCGCTGATGCAGGTGAGGGGATTGTCAGAGCCAAGGCCTCGCCCCACCGAAACCCGGTCCGTGTCGGCTCTGTCCATCGGGCAGAGCGCCCGCGGGCTCCGCCACACCATCACGCTCGACGGCGAGCTCGACCTCGCCACCGCGCTGGACCTGTACGCGTCGGTCGCGCCGCTCGTCTACGAGTCCGAAGCGCGCGAGATCGAGCTCGACCTCAGCGCGCTGCACTTCCTGGACTCCTCCGGGCTGCACCTGATCCTGAGGCTGCGGACCCTGTGCAAGGAACACGGGTGCACGCTGCTGCTGAGATCGCCGTCCAAGCAGGTCCGCCGACTGCTCGAGGTCACCGGCGTGGCGGTCCCCACGGACGAAACCGACTGAGCGCCGCGGACGCCGCGCGCCCCCGTCGGGCCGGGGCGTGCGGTGCCGGCGAGCGTGCCGTCCCGCCACGAGGGGGCGGGACGGCGCGCATCACCGTTGTGCATGGGTGCCAAGGGCCGCCAGGACCCGGCGGAGCGGGTCGCTAGGACCCGGAGCGCTCGTCCGGCCTCGGCACCTCGCCGCGCCAGCCGCCGCTCGCGCCGTGTGACTCCACGAGATCCTTGAAGCGCTCGAGATCGCCCTGCACGCGGCGATCCGGCGTGCCCACCGCGTTTCCGAGCTTCTCCAGCACGCCGTCGGGCGAGTAGTCGAGCTGGACCATCACGCGGGTCGTGCCTTCGTCGATGCGATGGAACGTGACCACCCCGGCGTTCTCCTTGCCGTCGGTGTTGCGCCAGGCGATCTTTTCATCGGGCTTCTGCTCGGTGATCTCGGCATCCCACTCCTGATGCTGCCCTGCGACGCTGGCCACCCAGTGCAGATGGGTGTCGTCGACCTGGCGCACAGACTCGACGCCCTCCATGAAGGTGGGGAACTCCTCGAACTGCGTCCACTGGTTGTAGGCGGTGGCGAGCGGAACCTCGACCTCCACCGACTTCTCGATCGTCGCCATCTCGGCTCCTTTCCTCGATCGGGCTCCCCCTCGCCGTACCCATGGAGATCCCTCGGAAACGAGTCGCGCGGCCTCGAGGTGCGTCAGTGAACACGCTCCCTGCGCCTACCGCGCTGGTCACTTTGTTCACCGTGGCTTTGAGATGCACTTCGCCGGCCGCGTGCGGGGCTGTGGCCCCCGATCCGCGCTAGGGATGCTGGTGGTCGTGCGCTCGCACGGTGCGCCACGACTCCCACGTGATCTGGAGGATCAGCCCGGTGATCAGCAAGCCGAGGATCGGGTCGGCGATGGGGACGCCCAGCGCGACGACGACGGCGCTGAGGATCACGCCGACGCTCACGACGGCATCGCTGCGCGCGTGCTGCCCGTCCGCGATCAACGCGGGGCTGTCGAGCCGCCTCCCGGCGTCTACGCGCACGCGTGCGGCGACGGCGTTCCCGATCACGCCGACAGCGCCAGCGACACCGAGCGCGAGCAGGTGCGTCGGCGCCACGGGGGCAACGACGCGCAGAACCGCGAACGTGCCTGCCGCGAGCGCGCTGGCGAAGATCGTGCCGCCGATTGCCAGCCCGGCTTTTCGCTCTGCCGCCTCCGAGCGGAGCAGGAAGGCCACGCCGAGGGGTACCGCGGTCAGAGCGTCGCCCGCGTTGTGGATCAGGTCGGCCAGCAGCGCGATGCTGCCGGTCGCCAGATAGATCGCTGCCTGAGCGGCGGCAGTGATGCCGAGGATCCCAAGCGAGATGAGCACCACTCGAACGCCGTCGCGGGACCGTTTGATCGACGGGTCCACGAGCCCGTGGTTGTGCCCATGCTCGTCCTGGTGGTGGTCGTCCTCTCGGTGGGCGTGCGCGCCTTGGAGCTCGCAGGTGGCCGTGTGCGACATCCTTAGGGGTGAGCGATGGGGCTCGAACCCACGACCGCCTGGACCACAACCAGGAGCTCTACCAGCTGAGCTACGCCCACCATGTGCTGCGGGCGTGAAGTCTAGCGACGGCCTCCCGCCCCGCCTAGCCGTCGCGTCCGAGGTTGCGTTCGGCGCGCGACAGGGCCTCGCTGGGGCTGAGGCCTGCGGACTCCGCGACGACCGAGCGCCACGCTGCCAGCAGCCGCGCGGGCTGATCCCCTAGCAACGCACCCAGCTCCACGCCTAGCGCGAGCGGGTCGCCAGCCGCGTCGGCGTCGGCGGCATCACCGGCGCCGCCGCGCGACGGTCCCGATGCGATGGCGGTGCGCGCTTCGGCGACCACCCGGTCGGTGACGTCCTCACACCGGCGCTCGACAGCGCGCCAGCCGCGGCCGAGCGAGACGTTCCCGAGCTCGATCTCCGGGCCTTCGAAGATCGTGAGCGTGGCGGTGTGCGGGCTCCATCGCTGTTCGCCGAGCTCGACCGCGCGGTCCTGCACCCACGGGATCACGATCGCCCCCACCTCCGTGCCGCTGAGGTTGTAGCGCTGCACCCGTTTGGGGAACTGGCGGAGCTCGAGGTGGTACACCCGCACAGGCTCGCAGGTGCGCGCTCGCGCGGCCCCGCGGCGCGGGCCTACCCGGCCCCGCGGCGCGGGCCTACCCGGCCCCCGCGGCGGACGCGCGCCCGCCGCCCCGGCCGCGAGCGCCGAGCCGCTCGCGCATCACGCGCACCGCCTCCGGGTTGGAGTCGATCAGCACGTAGCTGCGGCCGTGCGCGGCCGCCACCGCACCGAGCGTGCCGCTGCCGGCGAAGAAGTCCAGGCAGCGGTCGCCGGGGCGCGTGGAGGCGAGCACCATCCTGCGCACGATGCCGGCCGGCTTCTGGGTGGGATAGCCGGTCTTCTCGGTGCCGTTGGTGGGAACGATCGTGTGCCACCACACGTCGGTGGGGAGCTTGCCCGCCGCAGCCTTCTCGGGGGTGACGAGGCCGGGGGCCATGTACGGCTCGCGGTCCACCTCCTCGGAGTCGAAGTGATAGGCGTCGGGGTCGCGCACGTACACGAGGATCGTGTCGTGCTTGGCGGGCCAGCGCCGTTTGCTGCGACCCCCGTAGTCGTACGCCCAGATGATCTCGTTGAGGAAGCACTCGGGTCCGAAGATCTCGTCGAGCAGCAGCTTGCAGCGGTGCGCCTCGCGGTAGTCGATGTGGAAGTACAGCGTGCCCTCGCGCGCGAGCAGCCGATGCGCGTGCTGCAGCCTCGGTTCCAGGAACGCGACGTAGTCGTGGTGCTGGTCCCCGTATGAGGAACGCGACAGCAGCGTCGTGCTGTAGCGCCTGCCGGCGAAGCCGACGCGCTCGCCGTCCTCGGCGCGCACCGCCCGCAGCGTGCGCCGCGTCTGCGTGCGCCCGGTGTTGAACGGGGGATCGATGTAGATCAGCTGGAAGGAGCCGTCGGCGAACCGGGGGAGCAGCTCCAGGTTCTCGCCGAGCAGGATCTGGTCGTCGCCTGCGGGGTCTCGGGCGCGCACGCGCATGAGGTTAGGTCGCGCCTCCGATGGACACCGACGCTCGCCCTGCGGACGGGCGTCGGCGCGAGCCTTCTCCGCAGCTTGCGGGTTTATCTGCCACGGGCGGGCTCGCACGGGACGGCGGCCCGGTTTACTGCAGCACCGGATGGATGGAAGCGAGAGCACCGCCGCGGCGCGCCGCGGGGGCACAGGTGTCGGCGCGCGCAGGATGATGGCGCTCGCGCTCGTGGCGGTGGCGATGGGCGCGCTCGCAGCACGCGTGGGCGGAGATCCCGATCACACCGCCGCGGCGAGCAGGGCGCCGGTCTCGGCGCCCGTGGCCGGATCCCGGCCGACCGCGAGGGAGCCCGCGACGCCGCCGACCGCCCGGCTGCAGATCGACGCGCGCCATCCTGGACGCGCCGTGCCCGCGGGCTACCTCGGTCTCTCGTTCGAGGTGAGCGACCTGCACCAGATCGCGCAGTACGGCGGGCGCGGTGACTTCGTGGCGCTGCTGCGCTCGCTCGGGCCGGGCGTGCTCCGCTTCGGCGGCGTCTCGGCGGACACGCGGGTGGCGTGGCGGGATCCGCTCACGCCCGCGCCGCAGTGGACGAGCCAGGTGGTCGAACCGTCCGACCTCGCGCTGCTCGCGCGACTCGCGCGGGAGAGCGGCTGGCGCGTGCTGCTGACGGTGGGGCTCGCGCACTACGAACCGCTCGCGGCGGCACGCGAGGTAGCGGTGGCCAAGCGCGCGCTCGGGCCCTGGCTCGCGGGCGTCGAGGTGGGCAACGAGCCGGACGCCTACGGGCGTCACGCGTTCCGCACCGAACCGTGGACGTTCGCCCGGTACAACAGCGAGGTCCGCGCCTACCGGAGCGCGATCCGAAGGCTCGTGCGCGGCATCCCGCTCGCGGGACCGGGGGTGTCGGGGTCGCATGCGTTCGCGCGCTGGGGGCCGCGCGAGGCGAGCGGCGAGCACCCGACGCTGCTGACGGGCCATCACTACCCGCTCGGCTGCCACCAGGAGCCGCAGCCGTCGATACCCGAGCTGCTGAGCCCGAAGATCAGGGTGATGGAGGGCCGCTCGCTGCATCGCTACATGCGCGTCGCGCGCGCGCGCGGGATCCCGTTCCGGATGGACGAGGCCAATTCGGTCTCGTGCGGCGGACGCCCGGGCATCAGCAACACGTTCGCCTCGGCGCTGTGGGCGACCGGCTACATCGCCCAGTCGATGGCGGCGGGGGCGTCCGGCATCAACTTCGAGGGCAACCCGGCGAACTGCTTCGGATACACGGCGGTGTGCGCGCCCAACGCGGCGCGGCTGGCGAGCGGCGGCCTGGACGCGCAGCCGCTGTGGTACGCGCTGCTGATGACGCGCGGGCTGGTCGGCGACCGACCGGTGCGCTTCGCGCTGCACGCGCGTCGTGGAGCGAACCTCGCGGTGAGCGCGTTCGTGGCGCGCAACGGATGCCTCGAGCTGGTCCTCGTCGACGACGAGCCGCCCGGCGCCCCGCCCGCGACCGTGAACGTGAGGCTCGGCCGGCGCTTCAGCGCTGCGAGCCTGCTCACGCTCGCGGGGCCGCGCCAGGAAGCCACCACAGGCGTGACGCTCGGGGGTCGCGCGGTGGGCACCGGCGGAAGGTGGAGCGCTCCCGCCAACCTCCCCCGTGTGGCTGTGCGCGGCGGCGCGCTCCCGCTCACCCTCGCTCCCAGCACCGCCCAGCTCGTGACGGTCACGCGCGCCGGCTGACGCCGCCGCGCTCGAGCTCGGCCCACGCGTAGGAGCGGCCGCACAGCGTCCGCCAGCGGGCCGCCGGCGCGCTCGCGAGCACGCCCGCTGCCGGCGCGGCGGCGGGCGTGAGCAGGATCGCATCGAGCACCGCCGAGCCGCGCGCACCGGGCGCGAACGTGACCGGGCCTCGCGTGACCGTGACCACGTGCGCGCCTGCGGCGAGCTCGATCGTTCGCGGCGGCACGGTTCCCGGGACGAGCGAGTTCCCGCTCAGCTCACCGCCGAAGGCTCGCAGCGGGTGCCCGTCCACGGCCAGCTTCACGGTGGGCATGAACTGGCCCTGGATCCACACGTTCCACGCGCCGCCGAGGCCGACCTCGAAGCGGGCGCTGAGCGTCCCCGGCACGCCCATCACGAGCCCTTCCCGCTCGCGCCCCCACCGGCGCGGGTGGCGCGCGTGGCGGATCGCCACACGCACCGCCGTGGGCGCGACCGCCGCGACCAGCCGGGCGCCCGCCGAGGCGTGCGCGGCGAGCGCACCGAGCTGCGCGCACTGCGTCGCGGGCGCGCCCGCGAGCGCTCGATGGACGAGCGCGGCAGGCGAGGACCGTCGCCACACCTGGTAGTAGGCGCCCTGCCACGCCAGCAGATAGGCAGCCGGCGGTCGTGGCGCGAGCGGCGTGCGCCGCGTCACGATCAGCGGATAGGAGGACAGCGCCGCGGGCGCCACCCGTTCGAGGTCGACCGGGTCGCCGTAGCCGCCCGCCGCCGCCGCGAGCGCGGGCGGCGGGTAGACGAAGTCGGGGCCGCCCACGCGGAGGTTGCGCAGCTCGTACAGCGCGTATTCGTCGAAGTCGGTGAACACCGCCGGCCCCTCCCCGGCGAACCGGTGACCCACCGCGGCGAGCTCCTGGTAGCGCGCCGTGGGGGCGAGATTCGACGCGCGGTACTGCATCTCGTCGGAGACGAGCGTGCCGAGCACGAGCGCGGCGCCGACGCCGGCTGCGGCGAGCGCGGGTACGCGCACCACCCGCGCCCGCGCACGCCTCGCCTGCATGCTCGACGCCCGCACGCGGGACCTTCGGCGGTGAGCGCGACTGCCTCCATGCCCCGCGCGAGCGAGCGCGCCGATCCCCGTCCAGCCCAGCAGTACCACGACCGGAGAGGTGATCACGAGCGTCTTGGCGTTCGCCCACGTTGCGACGCTCTGGCTCAGCACGAGCCATGCGAGCAGCGTGAGCGCGATCCAGGAGAGGAGCGCGAACGCGCGGGCGCGCAGGAGCGCCACGCCTCCCGCGACCGCCGCCGCCCCCGCCACGGCGATCAGCACGTGCGTGAGCACCAGATCGCCCCCGTGGGGGGCGAGCTTGTAGCTGCCGTTCAACCACACGCCGAACACCTGGATCGCCCGCAGCGGCGCCTGCAGGTTGCCCGAGTTGGTCGTCGAGGCGATGCTGCCCGCGACCCGCAGCGAACCGCCGAGGTCCGCGAGGGTGGGCAGGGTGGCGAGTGCCCCCACGACCGCGCCGAGAGCGACCACGGCGAGCGCGCCGGCGGCCGTCGTCGTTCCCGCCCGGACCCTGCCTGCGAGCACGCCGGCGAGCACCGCGAGCGCGACGAGCGCCCACACGCCGAACGCCGCGCCGAGCGTCGAGACCCCCGCCGCGAGCACGAGCGCCACCGGCAGGGCGCCGCGTCCGCTGCGGCCGAGCCAGCGGCGGTGAGAGATCACGAGGGCACCCGCTGCGAGCGCCATCGTCAGCGCGCCCACCTCCTTGACGGAGCCGATCAGGTCATACGCGTAGACGAGCGCCGGCACCACGGCACACACCGCAGCGGTCCACGCCCACGCCCCTGCCAGCCCCGCGCGCCGCGCGATCAGCCACGCCGGCCCGAAGCCGCACGCGAGCAGGAACGCGCCGAACGGCTGGAACGCCCAGATCAACGGGAGACCGAGGAGCGCGGCGCTGCCGCCGAACAGCGTGTCCGCGCCCGAGGGATAGCTGGTGTTGTAGTAGGCGTTGATGAACCTGCCGTAGGAGCTGCGCAGGTCGAGGTGCGCATAGCTCTGGCCGTGGTGGATCAGGTAGTCGGCGCCGATGAGGTGCACCGCGGAGTCCGAGAGCGCCATGAACGAGGAGAAGCTCGTGCGCCCCGCGAGCAGCACCGGCGCGATCGCGAGCAGGTACACGAGTGCCGGGCCGCCCGCGAGCCACGGTCGCCGGATCGCCGCCGCGCACACGCTCGCCGCACGCGCGTGTCCCAGCCCGAACCCCGCGAGGGCCACCCCGAGCAGGATGTAGGGCGTCGCGGGGGCGAGCGGCACGACGAACGTGGAGAGCTGCGAGACGCCGATCAGGGCGCCCGCGCCGACGGCGGGCAGGAGCGCGGCGGACATGGAGCCGCCCGCGGCGCGGTCCACGAGGAGCCCGGCCCCCATGCACAGCGCGCCGAGCGCGAGCGGATAGAGGAGCACGGTGGCGAGGAACATCTCACGCTCCCGGTTCGCCGCCGGGGCGGGTCAGCCTTCGCCTTCGCCTTCGGTCTCGGTTTCTCCGTTGGTTTGCTTGCGGACTTCTTCGGCTTCCGATTCCGCCCCCTGCTGTGCGGCTTCTTTTTCGAGCCGTTCGCGGTTGGAGAGCCCCGGGCTGAGCAGCGAGCCGCCCGAGAATTCCGTGTTGGTGGAGGACGTCGTTCGGCTGTCGGCGCTGCCGCCGCAGCCGGCGAGGACGAGCGCTGCCGCGACCAGGCACAGCGACAGAGGGCGGGCCGCTGCGGTGGGTATCCGTCGGTGTTGCACGCCGCGAGGATACAGCCGCCGCGGCCTCCGTTCGCCGGGTTCGTGCGGTCGCCGCCTCAGCGACGCAGGCCGGGCGCCCCGGCGTGCGCTCCCGCCCCGCCGGCCGGCGTGGCCGCGATGAACTCCCTCACCGCCTGCGCGAACGCCCGTGGCTGATCGCGCATCACGAGCGTGTAGCTGTCGGGGATCTCCACGAGCCGCGCGTCTGGCAGGGTGTCCGCCAGCCGCCTGCCGTGCTCGGGCCGCTGGACTTTGTCCTCCGGCGTCCACACCACCAACGCGGGCCGGGCGAACCGGCGCAGGCGCTCGCAGTGCTCCACCATCTCGCGCCGGCGTGCACCCACCGCATAGCGGCGCAGGTCCCGGCGCACGCCCGGCTGCGTCCGAATCGGCTCGAGCCAGCGATCCACGAGCTCGTCCGGAAGCGGGTGCTTGGCCATCCATCCGAAGCCGAGCGGAGAGCGGCGCAGCGCGCGTAGGCGCATCGCCTGCATCGCCACGTACAGCCCGCCCGGGACGAGCGCGATCAGCCTGAGGTTCTTGCCGGGGAGCCCCGGCGGGTAGTTCTCGAAGGCCTCACACGGTGAGATCACCAGCCGCGCCACGCGCGCGGGGCGGCGCCCGGCGAGCACGATCGCGGCGGCGTGGTCGTTGCCCACGAGCGTCACCTCGCGCAGGTCGAGGCGCTCGATCAGCTCCTCGGCGATGCTCGCGTGGCCCGCCAGCGTGAGGTCGGCGTCGCGCCGCATCGGGTGGCGATGGGCACCGAGCGGGAGGGTGGGCGTCACGCAGCGGTGCTCCTCTCCCAGCAGCTCGACGACCGGATCCCAGACCGATCCGTCCATCACCGCACCGCCGAGCAGCACCAGCACGGGGCCCTCGCCCCCGGTGTCGCCGTATTCGATCGTTCCCGCCGTCAGGTCGAGCTCCGGCATCGTGCGCCTCCTGCTAGATAGATCGCTCTACCGGGGACGGTATCATGGCAGCGATGCCGACGCCCGCCACCCCCCGCACCCCCACAGCACCCACGCGAGAGCGGATCGTGCAGAGCTCCGCAGAGCTGTTCCGACGCCAGGGCTACGTGGGCACGGGCGTGAAGCAGATCGTGGCGGAGGCGAGCGCGCCCTTCGGCTCGCTCTACCACTTCTTCCCCGGCGGCAAGGAGCAGCTCGGCGCGGAGACGATCCGTTGGTCGGGCGCGCTCTACGGGCAGCTGATCGGCGCGTTCTACGAGCCGGGCGCGGACCCGGTGGCGGCGACCGGCGCGTTCTTCGCGGGCGCGGCGCAGACGCTCCTGGAAACCGACTACGCCGACGCGTGCCCGATTGCGACGATCGCACTGGAGGTGTCGAGCAGCAGCGAGCCCCTTCGCGAAGCGTGCGCGGAGGTGTTCGACAGCTGGATCGACGGCGCGGCGCACGCGCTCGCAGAGGCAGGTGTGCCGGCCACGCGCACGCGCGAGCTGGCGATCTCGCTGCTTGCGGGCCTCGAGGGCTCCTTCGTGCTCGCGCGGGCGCTGCGCAGCACCGAGCCGGTGCTCACCGCCGGGCGCCGTGCCCAGGAGGCGATCGCGGCGGCGATCGATCCCGGCGCTATCCGAGGAGCGCCGTCTCGACTCCGGTGATCTGGAAGAGCCTCCGCGCGTGAGCGGGGACGCCGATGAGAGCGAGGAGGCGGCCGTCGGAGTCGGCGCGGCGGCGGGCGTCCATCAGCAGGCAGACCCCGCTCGAGTCGATGAAGTCGAGGCCCGCCAGGTCGAGCACGATCCGGTTCGGGGACGACTCCTCGGCGTGCCTGAGCTCCCGGTCCAGCCAGGGAGCGGATGCGATGTCGACCTCGCCGCGAACGGTGAGGATCACGCCGCCCTCCTGCTCCCGGCGGCCGATGGTGAGCTGGGCTGGATTGACGAGTGTGGGGCTCTGAGGCGAGATCACTGGGGGGAACTCCTGACAGATCGGGCGCCTGGTTCGGCAGGCCGAGGGCTTCGCGCGAGCTCGGGGTGCGGCGCCGGGAAGAGATCGAACGGGAACAACATGCGACACAACATACACGAAATCAATGTCGCGTATCGCATAGCGCGACTCGTTTGTCGCGCTATATTGTTCGTGAATGGCTCGGGTCTCCTCTATCCTCCACTTCGTGCGGCCTTTCGGATTCCTCACGAATCACGGCTTGGCGCTCCTCTCGATCGCCCACGATCCCGATGTGCGGATGAGGTTCATCGCCGCCGAGGTCGGGATCACCGAGCGCGCGGCCCAGAGGATCGTCGCCGACCTGATCGAGGCGGGATATGTGGATCGCAAGCGCGTAGGCCGGCGAAACCGCTACACGATCAAGACCGACCTGCCGATCCTGCTCCCCGCCAGCCGCGACATCGATCTCAACAGCCTGCTGAACGTGCTGCTCCCGGCTGGCTCGAGCACAGAGCGCCGCCACGCGATGCCCGCCGGTCAGTCGAGCGACGGGGCGACGGCAGCAGCGCCGGTCTGAGTTCCCGCGGTGTGAACGCCGCGCACCGGCGCGCGGCACGTGGCGATACGCCGGCCGTTGCTAGCCGAACGCGACGAGGCCGACCACCGCCGCCGAGGCGATGAGCGCGGGCTCCGGTATCCGGACGCGGCGCTGCAGGAGCATCACGAGGCTGACGGCGACGATCGCCACCGAGCTTGCGTCGTCGACGATGCCTTTTGCGATGACGATGGCAGCGCCTGCGATGGCGCCCGATGCCGCCGCGGTCGCCCCCGCGACGAACCCTTTGACGCGCGCGTGCTCGGCGTGCCGCAGATAGGTGCGCGCCAGCACGAGAACGAGCACCAGGGCGGGAAGGAACACAGCCACCGTCGCCGCCAGCGCGCCGGCCAGCCCGAACACGAGATAACCCGCGACGGTGCCGATGATCACCACCGGCCCGGGCGAGATGATCCCGAGCGCGACGCAGTCCACGAACTGCCGGCCGGTGAGCCAGTGGTGATCGTCGACGAGACCCTGATGAAGGAAAGGGACCACGGCGAGACCCGATCCGAACGTGAAGGCTCCTGCCTGCAAGAAGAACAGCCCCAGCGTGCCGAGACCCGCGCCGGTCCCGGTCACCGTCAGTGAGCCGTCCTGGGTTTGACGGAGACCTTGAGCGCCGGTTTGCGGCGGAAGGAGGAGTCTCTGAGGATGGCGAGAGCGAGGAGGTATCCGGAGGAGTTGCTGGAGCGCGCGACGCGGCTTGTGTTCGAGTCGGGGCGGCCGATTGCGCATGTCGGGCGTGATCTTGGGATCGCGCCTGAGACGCTGCGCAAATACGTGCGCCGCGTCGAAGCTGACGAGGGGCGGCGCAAGGACATCCTGACCAGCGAGGAGCGTGAGGAGATCAAAGCCTTGCGCAAAGAGGTTGCGCAGCTGCGTCGCGCGAACGAGATCCTGAAGTCGGCGAGCGTGTTTTTCGCGGGCGAGCTCGATCCACACCGTCCGAAGTGAGCGCGTTCATCGAGCAGCACCGCGAGCGCTTCGGGGTCGAGCCGATCTGCAGCACCCTGGGCGTGTCGGCGTCCGCCTACTACGAGCGCGCCACGGGCAGGCGCTCTGCCCGCCGGGTCGAGGACGAGCGGTTGCTCGGTGTGATCCGCGAGGTCCACGAGGCCAACTACCTCGCCTACGGATCTCGACGGATGTGGAAGGCGCTGCTGCGCCGCGGCGAGACCGTCGGGCGAGATCGTGTTGCTCGCCTGATGCGCCAGAACGGGATCCAGGGCGCCAAGCGCCGCGGCAAGCCCTGGCGCACAACCAAGGCCGATCCGGCGGCTCACCGGCCCGCGGATCTCGTCGAGCGCCAGTTCAGCGCCTCGCGCCCGGATCAGCTGTGGTTCGCGGACTTCACCTATCTGCGCTGCTGGGAGGGCCTGGTGTTCTTCGCGTTTGTGATCGACGCCTACAGCCGGCGGATCGTGGGCTGGCAGTTCGCGGCGCACATGCGCACGACGCTCGTCCTTGACGCGCTGCGGATGGCGCTGCACCAGCGAGCGTCGGGCGCTGATGTCGAGCTCGTCCATCACAGCGACGCGGGCAGCCAATACACCTCGATCGATTACACCCAGACCCTGGACGACGCCGGCGTGCTCGGGTCGATCGGATCGGTCGGTGACGCCTACGACAACGCCGTCGCCGAGAGCTTCGTCGACAGCTTCAAGACCGAGCTGATCACCGACCGCACCTGGGCCACCAGATCACAGCTCGAGCTGGCCGTTCTCGAGTACGTCGCCTGGTTCAACAACGAGCGCCTACACGAAGCACTCGACGACCGGCCACCCCGAGAAATCGAGGACCTCTACGCTGCGCAAAGGGCGGCCACGACACCCACCCAATGGAAATAGGTTCCCTACAGAACTAGTCTCCGCGGAACCCAGGACGGCTCAGTGCGACAATCGCCCGAAATACACGTGAGGCCCTATTTATGGGCCTCACGTTAGTCGGGGAGACAGGGGTTGTGGGCCGGCGATTCGGCCTGGCATTGGCGGCTTCGTGGGCGGTACGTCGCGAGCGCCAGCCAGAGCGCCGTGGCGGGGCCGTACGAGGCCGCATGACCCATGACTCCCCGGCGACTCGAGGCGAGGTATCCCTCGGCCGGTAGCCGCGATCTAGAGCCGCGGGTCGACGGGCTCGCTCTCCATCGCGAGCACGCCGAACACGCATTCATGGACCCGGTAGAGCGGCTCGCGCTTGACGAACCGGTCGAGCGCCTCTATCCCGAGCCCGAACTCGCGGACGGCGAGTGCACGCTTGCGACCGAGGTTCCGGGATCTCAGTCTCTCGATTTGGCTTGGGGCGGTGTACTCGGGGCCGTAGATGATCCGCAGGTACTCGCGGCCTCGGCACTTGATGCCC
>JAICYC010000069.1 GCA_025934395.1 Solirubrobacteraceae bacterium
CCGGTGCTCGGCGGCGCGCTGGTGGCGATCTCGTGGCACTGGGTGTTCTGGTTCAACGTCCCGTTCGCGCTCGCGGGGGCGGCGTGGGGCGCGCTGATCCTGCGCGAGCTCTCCAAGCCCGACACCGAGCGCGGCTACGACGTGCTCGGCACGAGCACGTTCGTGGTGGGTCTGACGGGCCTCGTGCTGGGTGTCTCGCGCGGCGGGATCTCGGGCTGGTCGGATCCGATCGTCGTGGGCGGCCTCGCTGCGGCGGTGGTGCTGCTGCCGCTGTGGGTCGCGATCGAGCGCCGCTCGCGCGCGCCGATGCTCGACCTGAAGATCTTCCGCAACCGCTTGTTCGCGGCTGCGAGCGCGGCGGCGTTCATCAACGGGCTCGCCCGTTTCGCGCTGATGTTCCTGTTCGTCTTCTACTTCCAGGGTGCGCAGGGCAACTCGCCGATCACGGCGGGGATCAAGCTGATGCCGCTCGCCCTGGGCATGCTCGTCGCCTCGCCGCTCGCGGGCATCTACGCCGACCGCCACGGATCGAGAGCGCTCGCCGCGATCGGCATGCTCGCCAGCGCGGGCGGCCTGGCGGGCATGACGACGCTGGGGGTGAACACCCCCTACTGGCAGAGCGCGCTGTGGCTCGCGCTCGTGGGCGCGGGCTCGGGCATGTTCAACAGCCCCAACACGGCCGCGATGATGGGCGTCGTGCCTGCGCACCGGCGTGGCGTGGCCGCGGGCGCGCGCACGCTGCTGCAGAACACGGGCGCGGTGCTCTCGATCGCGTTCGTGCTGGCGATCGTCACCTCTGCGGTGCCGAAAGCAACCCTGTTCGCGGTCTTCTCGGGCCTCGCGAAGGGCCTCTCCCCCGCGAAGCTCGACCCGTTCATCGCGAACATGCACACCGCGCTGTGGGTGCTCGCAGCGGTGTCGCTGATCGGCACGGGCGTGTGCCTGCTGCGCCCCGCGCACGGCACTGACGTGGCGTTCGGGGGCGACCGCGCAGAGGTCGAGGAGTCCGCTGCGGAGATCGCCGCCTACCCTGAGGGGCACGGGCAGGCGCTGTCGGAGACCGTTCCCGCCACCGTCGTCGCGGGACGCTGAGCGGCGATGGCCGGCCGTCGTCTCACAGAGCCCCGCGCCGCCCGCGAGCAGGGCCTGCCCGCGCCCGCGGGGGTGCGGATCGGCGACGTGGCGCGCGAGGTGGGCACCACGCCGCGCACGATCCGCTACTACGAGGAGATGGGGCTGCTGCCCGAGTCCGGCGAGCGCCCGTCGGGGCGCCACCGTCTGTACACGCGCGAAGAGGTGGAGCGGCTGCGCGAGGTGATACGGCTGAAAGAGCTGCTCGGCGTGACGCTGGAGGAGCTCAAGACCCTGCTCTCCGCAGAGGACGCTCGCGCGGAGGTGCGCGCACAGCTGCGGCGCGACGACGTGGACCCGGCGCGCAGGCGCGAGCTGCTGACCGAGGCCCTCGGCCACATCGACCGCCAGCTCGAGCTGGTACGCCACCGCGCCCAGGAGCTCGCGCGCCTGGAGGGAGAGCTGAGCGAGACGCGCAAGCGCGCGAGGCGCAAGATCCGCGAGATCGACGCCCGCGCGGGCGGCGCTTTCCCGCCGCAGGGCGAGCTCGACGGCACGAGGGAGCCCGCGCGGTGAGCAGCTCCCACGGGCCGGCCGCGCTGCTCGTGGATGACCTCGTGGTGCGCTTCGGCGAGCTGGAGGCGGTGGGCGGGGTGTCGTTCGCTGTGGCCCCGGGCGAGGTGTTCGGCCTGCTCGGCCCCAACGGCGCGGGCAAGACCACCACGATCCGGGTGCTGACGACCCTCCTGCCCCCCACCTCCGGCCGGGCGCTCGTGGCGGGCCACGACGTTCGCGCGGAGAGCCTGCAGGTGCGCGCGCGGATCGGCTACATCCCCCAGGCGATCTCCGTCGACGGCGCGCTCACCGCGTGGGAGAACCTGGACTTCTACGGTCGCGTCAGCGGCGTGGCGCGGCGCGAGCGCCGCGAGCGGATCGACGAGGCGATCGAGACGATGGGGCTGGCGCCGATGCTCGACCGCCTCGCGCGCACGCTCTCGGGAGGGATGCTGCGGCGTCTGGAGATCGCCACGGCGCTGCTCAACCGGCCGTCGGTGCTGTTCCTGGACGAGCCCACCGTGGGCCTTGACCCGAGCGCCCGGCGCCTGGTGTGGGAGCGGCTGCAGGCGCTGCGCGCGCAGGCGGGCACGACGATCCTCGTGACGACCCACCTGATGGAGGAGGCCGAGCGTCACTGCGACCGCGTCGGCGTGATCGACCGCGGCCGGCTGGTGGAGCAGGGCGAGCCGGGCGAGCTGCTCGAGCGCCACGGCACGGGGAGCCTCGAAGAGGTGTTCACGACGGTGACCGGCCACGCGCTCGGCCCCGACGGCGGGCCGGGCGAGGATCCCGATCCGAACGAAGGGAGGCTCGCGGATGTCCGCGCACAGCGCCGCGTCGCCCGCAGGCTCGGCTGAGCGCCTCCCCGCCGCGCTCGCCTCGGGCGCGATCGCACGCCTGGCGGAGGGCACGCTGGCGATGGCGCAGGCGGAGATGCGAAAGCTCCGCCACGACCATCTCGACATCGTCACGCGCTCGGTGCAGCCGCTGCTGTGGCTGTTCATCTTCGGCACCGCGCTCGCCCACGACCACGTGCTGACGATCGGGAGCCTGGACTACCACGCCTACCTCGCGCCGGGCGTGATGGCGCAGGCGGCGATGTTCATCGCGATCTTCTTCGGCCTGGCGGTGATCTGGGAACGCGACGTCGGACAGCTGCAGCGGCTGCTCGCCACGCCGCTGTCGCGGACCGCGATCGTGCTGGGCAAGGCGGCGGGCGCGTGCGTGCGCGCGCTCGTGCAGGCGCTGCTGCTGCTGGTCGTGATCGCGGTTGCGGGGATCGGCGTGAGCTGGAGCGTGGACGGCGTGCTCGGCACGCTCGTGCTGCTGATGCTCGGCACGGCGGCGTTCGCGTGCATGTCGATGCTGATCGCGGCGGTCGTCAAGGAGCGCGAGCGCTTCATGGGCATCGGCCAGCTGGTGATGATGCCGCTGTTCTTCGCCTCGAGCGCGCTGTACCCGCTGAGCGCGATGCCGGGGTGGCTGCACGCGGTGGCGCGCGTGAACCCGCTCACCTACGAGGTCCAGGGACTGCGCCAGATGCTCGTGGGCGTGGGTGGCGCGGGCGAGCTGTGGCTCGACTTCCTCGTGGTGATTGGATTCCTGCTGGTGATGCTCGCGGCTGCCACCCGCGCCTACCCGAAGGCGATCCTGTGACGGGCCCCGTGACGGTGCTGGCGAGCCCCGACGGGGTGCCCGGCGCGGTGAGCGAGCCCGGCGCGCTCGCAGCGCAGGAAGTCGTGTTCCCGGGCGCCGAGCGCGAAGGCGTGAACGGCTATCTCGTGCGTCCCGCCGCGGAGGGCTCGCACCCGGGGATGATCGTGATCCACGAGGCGGGCGGGCTGGGCGACCACATCCGCGACGTCTCCAACCGCATCGCCGCGCTCGGCTATGTGGTGCTCGCGGTGGACATGTACACGCGCGAAGGCGGGCCGCCCGACATGAGCGACATGCAGCACGTGTTCGCGCGCCTGTTCTCGATGTCCGACGAGCTCGCGCTCGGCGACCTCGAGGGCGCCGCGGACATGCTGCGCGCGCGCGAGGACGTGACCGGGCGCGTGGGCTGCATCGGCTTCTGCATGGGCGGGCGCTACACGCTGCTGTTCGCATGCGGCAGCGACCGGCTCGACGTGGCGGTGGACTGCTGGGGCGGCTTCATCGACCGCGCGACCCCGGAGGAGCGCAGCACCTCCGAGCGCCCCACCCCGCCGCTCGACCTCGCCGAGAGGCTCCACTGCCCGCTGATGGCGGCGGTGGGCGCCGAGGACCACAACCCCTCCCCGGAGCTCGGCGAGCAGCTGCGCACACGGGCGCTCGCGAGCGGCAAGCCCGTGCAGCTCGACGTCTACCAGGACGCGGGACACGCGTTCTTCGCCGACTACCGACCGACGTACCGCCCGCAGGCCGCAGCGCTGCTGTGGTCGCGCGTGGTGCCGTTCCTGGGCGAGCACCTGCTCGTGCCGCCTACGGTGCTCGAGAGCTGAGCGGGGGCGCCGATGGGCACCCCCTGGGACGCGCGCGCCTACGACCTCACGAGCGCGCCCCAGCAGAGCTGGGCCGAGGACGTGATCGCGCGCCTTCTGCCGCTGGCGCCCGGCTCGCGCGTGCTCGACGTGGGCTGTGGGACCGGCCTGGTGACCGAGCGGCTGCTCGAGCTCGCTCCGGGCGTTCGCGTGATCGCCGTCGATGCCTCGCCGGAGATGACGGCGCTCGCCCGCGAGCGCCTCGCGGGCCGCGCGGAGGTCCTCTGCCAGGATGCGCTGGCGCTCGACGTGGGCGAGCCGGTGGACGCGATCGTGAGCACCGCGGCGCTGCACTGGGTGCCCTCGCACGAGCTGCTGTGGCGGCGGCTCGCGGCGGCGCTGCGCCCCGGCGGCGTGATCGAGGCGCAGTGCGGCGGGGCGGGGAACATCGCGCGCGTGCGCGAGGCGATCGACAGCGCGGCGCGCGAGCTCGCGCCCGAGCTCCTCGGCTGGTCGCCGTGGGAGTTCGCCACGCCCGAGCGCACGCGCGAGCGGATGCTCGACGCGGGCTTCCACACGGCCCGCTGCTGGCTGCAGGAGAAGCCCACCGAGCCCGGCGATCCGGACGCGTTCGTGCGCACCTCGATTCTCGCTGCGCACCTCGAGCGCTTGCCCGCCGAGCGCCGCGAGCCCTTCGCGGCCGCGGTGTGCGAGCGCGTGCGCCTGCCGCTCGACTACGTGCGCCTGAACATCTCCGGCGTCCGCGGCTAGCGCGTCGGCTCCCCGGGGCGGTCCGGCACGGCGCGGGAAGCGGAGCCGCGGTTCCTATAGTGCGTGGGGTCCGCAAGCGAGCGACTAGGAGGCCGGGCTTGGAGCGCAAATGGTGGACGCTGATCGCGGTCTCGGTGGCGATGTTCATGTTGCTGCTGGACATAACCGTGGTGAACGTCGCGCTGCCGGACATCCAGCGCTCCCTGCACTCGAGCTTCGCGGACCTGCAGTGGGTGGTGAACGCCTACTCGCTCACGCTCGCCGCGTTCCTGCTGACGGCGGGCGCGCTGTCGGACCTGCTCGGCCGCAGGCGCGTGTTCGTGGCGGGGCTGATCGTGTTCACGCTCTCCTCGGCGGCGTGCGGGCTCTCCGGCAGCCCGCTCGTGCTGAACCTCGCGCGCGCTGTGCAGGGCCTCGGCGGCGGGATGATGTTCGCGACCTCGCTCGCGCTGATCGCGGGCGCGTTCCACGGCAGGGAGCGCGGCACCGCGTTCGGCGTGTACGGCGGCGTGATCGGCGCGGCGGTGGCGGTCGGCCCGGTCGTCGGCGGCGTGATCACCTCCGGGATCGGCTGGGAATGGATCTTCTTCGTGAACGTCCCCATCGGGATCGGCGCGGTTGCGCTCACGCTCTCGCAGGTGGACGAGTCGCGCGACCCCGACGCGCGCGGGGTGGACTGGGCGGGCCTGATCACGTTCTCGGGCTCGCTGTTCCTGCTCGTGTTCGCCCTCGTCCAGGGCAACGAAAAGGGCTGGGGCTCGACCCAGATCGTCTCGTTCCTGATCGGCTCGGCGGTGCTGATCGCGCTGTTCCTGATCGTGGAGCTCCGCCAGGAGCGGCCGATGTTCGACCTCACGCTGTTCCGAAAGCGCGCGTTCACGGGGGCGAGCATCGCCGCGCTCGCGATCTCCTCCTCGATGTTCGCGATGTTCCTGTACCTCACCCTCTACGTGCAGGACGTGCTGGGCTACACGCCCGTGCAGGCGGGCCTGCGCTTCCTGCCGATCACCGTGATCTCGTTCTTCGTGGCGCCCGTCTCGGGCCGCCTCTCGGTGCGCATCCCGATCCGGATCCTGATCGGCGGCGGCCTGCTGCTCGTCAGCGCCGGGCTGCTCGCGATGAGCGCCGTGGGGCCGAGCTCCGGGTGGACGGTGCTGATCCCGGGCTTCCTGATCGCGGGGGCGGGGATCGGGATGCTCAACCCGCCGCTCGCCTCGACGGCGGTGGGCGTGGTCCACCACAGCCGCAGCGGCATGGCCTCGGGCATCAACAACACGTTCCGGCAGGTGGGCATCGCCACCGGCGTGGCGGGCCTCGGCGCGATCTTCCAGCACGCGGTGGTGAGCCACACGACCACCGCGCTCACGCACGCGAACGCTGCGGCTGCGGGCAAGGGCGTGGCCGTCGCGCCGGGGGTCCTGAAAGGGCTCGTGGTGTCGGGCTCGGTGCGCCCCTACGCCTCGCACCATCCCGGCGGCCCCACGTTGCTGCACGCCTACACGGTGGGCTTCACGGAATCGCTCACGACGATCCTGCTGATCGGCTCCGGTGTGGCGCTCGTCGGCTCGCTGCTGTCCTTCGCGCTGGTGCGCAGCAGCGACTTCGTGGCGTCCTACGAGGGAGCGCCCGAAGCCGAGGCCGCGGTGGCTGCCTAGCCTTGGGCGGGACCGGCGCGCTCACCTGCCCGTCCCTGCTCGGGGGTCGCGCCGCCGGCGGTGTGGCCGGCGCAGCTCAGGACGGGCAGGCGCGGATAGCGTGGGTAGGCGGGATCGGTGCGCGAGAGTTCGCACAGCGTGAACACCGACCCGCGCGTGTTGTGAACGTCGCGCCGGTGCACGCAATCGGCGCACAGGCCGACCGCGGGCGAGGGCGAGCGAGGTCCGGGGCGCTCCACACCCCCAAGCGTATTTCCACGCGCGCCCGCCCCGCGGGCGCCAGATGCGATAATCGTTGACCGCGCAACTATGAACACGTTCTATCGACTACTCGGGTTCCTGCGGCCGTACAAGCGCGGCGTTGCGATCTCGGCGGCGCTCGCCTGCGTGGCGATGGTGATGACGGTCCTGCTCCCCTACCTGAGCGGGCTCGCGGTCGAGGCGATCAAGCGCGGCGACGCACACCGCGCCGCGCACGAGCTCGCGCGGCGCTCCCACGATCGCCACACGCTGCTCGTGCTCGCGCTCGTGATCGCCGGGGCGGCGCTCGCGCGCTGGGTGCTCACGTATGCGCGGCGGATGGTGGCGGGGCAGATATCGCTCGGCATCGAGTACGACCTGCGCGCGCTCATCTACGGGCACCTCCAGCGCCTGGAGCTGGGGTTCTTCGACCGCCAGCAGACGGGGCAGCTGATGTCGCGCGCGACGGTCGACCTGCAGGCGGTCCGGTTCTTCCTCGGATACGGGCTCGTGTTCATCCTGCAGGCGGCGCTCACGCTCCTGCTGGCGAGCGTTGCGATGCTCCTGATCAACCCCACGCTCGCCCTGATCGCGATCATCCCGATCCCGTTCGTGGTGGTGATCTCCCAGCGCTACGGGCGCAGCGCGCGGCCCGCGGTGCAGGAGGTCCAGCAGCGGATCGCAGAGCTCACCGCTGACGCGGAGGAGAACATCTCGGGCGTGCGCGTGGTGAAGTCCTTCGCCCGCGAGGACCATCAGCTCGCGCGCTTCCGCAACAGCGTGGGCCGCGTGTTCGAGCAGTCGATGGTGGCGACGCGCCTGGAGGCGAAGTTCAACCCGGTGATCGGGTTCCTGCCGCAGCTCGGGCTCACCGCCGTGCTGCTCGTGGGCGGCGAACGGGTGATCCACGGCCACCTGAACCTCGGGCAGTTCAGCCAGTTCTACCTCTACATGAACATGCTGCTGCAGCCGATGCGCGCGCTCGGCATGACGCTCGGCCTCGCGCAGCGGGCGACGGCGAGCGGCGCGCGCATCTTCCAGGTGCTCGACCGCGATCCGCGGATCGTCCAGCAGCCGGGCGCGCCGCCGCTGCCCGCCGGCAACGGACACGTCGAGCTCCGCGGTGTGACGCTCCGATACGACGAAAGCGACGACTTCGGCGCGGCCTACGCGGCGGGACGCGAGCCGGTTGCGGTCCCCTCCGGCCTGGACGGCGGCACGCCGGGACCCGCGCGCGCGGCGCTGTGCGACCTCGATCTGGACGTGCGCGCGGGCACCACGGTGGCGCTCGTGGGCGGCACCGGGTCGGGCAAGACGAGCCTCGTGTCGCTGATCTCGCGGCTGTATGACGCGAGCTCCGGCCACGTGCTGCTCGACGGCGCGGACGTGCGTGAGGTGGACCTGCGCTCGCTGCGCCGCGCGGTGGCGATCGTCAGCGACGATCCGTTCCTGTTCTCGGCGACGGTGGCGGAGAACATCGCCTACGGGCGCCCCGAGGCGAGCCGCGCCGAGGTGGAGGCGGCGGCGCGCAAGGCGCAGGCGTACGACTTCGTCAGCGCGCTCCCGGACGGGTTCGATACGCGCGTGGGCGAGCGCGGCCTGTCGCTCTCCGGCGGCCAGCGCCAGCGGCTCGCGATCGCGCGCGCGCTGCTCGCCGACCCCCGCGTGCTGATCCTCGACGACGCGACGTCCTCCGTGGATGCGTCGACCGAGCAGGCGATCAAGCTGGCGCTCGACGAGGCGATGGCGGGGCGCACGACGTTCGTGATCGCCCACCGGCTGTCGACGATCTCGCTGGCGGACGAGATCGTGGTGCTCGACCACGGGCGAATCGTGGCCCACGGCGACCACGACGAGCTGCTCGAGGCCTCCGAGCTGTACCGCGAAATCGTGGCGAAGGGGCTGCCCGACCAGGTGTTCCTCACGCGCAAGCCGCGCGAGCGCGAGGTGAGCGGCCTGTGAGCCCCGGGGTGAGAGGCATGCGCGGCGGGCCCGAATGGACGGGCGAGCGCGCCGCCCCCGGCACCCGCGGACGCAGCCTGCGCGGGCTTCTCGCGCTGCTGCGTCCCTACCGCCTGCGCGTGGCCGCGACGCTCGCGGCGCTGCTCGCGGGCACGGCGGCGAGCCTCGCACCGCCGCTCCTGGCGCGAGCGGCGATCGACAAGGGGATCGGACGCCACGACACGACCACGCTCGCGTGGGTGGTGGCGGCGTTCCTGCTCGCCGCTGCGCTGGTGTGGGTGATGACCTACCTGCAGACCTACCTCGTGGGCTGGGTGGGGCAGCGCGCGCTGGCGGACCTTCGACTGCGGATCTTCACCCACCTGCAGAGCCTCCCGATCGGCTTCTACGAGAGCCGCCCCGCGGGGGTGCTGATCTCGCGCATGACCAACGACGTGGAGGCGCTCGACAGCCTCGTCACCGACTCGGTGGTGACGCTGTTCCAGTCCGGGCTGACGCTGCTGGGCACGGTCGGGATCCTGCTGTACCTCGACGTGAAGCTCGCGCTGGTCACGTTCCTTGTGCTGCCGCTGCTGATCGCGGGATCGCTGTGGTTCCGGATCGTCTCCGCGGGAGCGTTCCGCCGGACCAGGGAGACGATCGGCGCGATCACGGCGGACCTGCAGGAGTCGCTGTCCGGCGTGCGCGTGGTGCGCAGCTTCGCCCAGGAGGACGCCCACGAGCGTCGCTTCACCGAGCTCAACGAGGACAACCGCGACGCCAACATGACGACGGTGCGCCTGAACGCCGCGTACTTCCCGAGCGTGGAACTGCTCTCGGGCGTGGCGGTGGCCGGGATCGTGCTCTACGGCGGCGTCCAGGCGATCGACGGCCACATCACCGTGGGGACCGTGGTGGCCTTCGTGGCGGCCCTGTCGAACCTGTTCGAACCGATCCAGCAGCTCTCCCAGCTGTACGCCACCTACCAGTCCGGGATGGCGGCGCTCGAGAAGATCTTCCAGCTGCTCGACGTCAGGCCGAGCCTCAGCGACGCGCCCGACGCGCTCGAGATCGACCGCATCCGCGGCGCGGTGGACTTCGAGCATGTCACGTTCGCCTACGCGGCGCGCCCGCGCCCGCGCGGGGCTCGCAGCGACGAGGTCGACCAGCTGCCCCCGACGCTGGCGCTCGAGGACGTGGACCTGCACATTCCCGCGGGCCAGACGGTGGCGCTCGTGGGCGCCACCGGAGCGGGCAAGTCGACGATGGCGAAGCTCGTGGCGCGCTTCTACGACCCCACGGAGGGTCGCGTGCTCGTCGACGGCCACGACCTGCGCGACGTGGCGAGCGCGTCGCTGCGCTCGCAGATGGGCATCGTGCCCCAGGAGGCGTTCCTGTTCTCGGGGACCGTCGCGGAGAACATCGCCTTCGGCAGGCCCGGCGCGACGCGTGAGCAGATCGCGGATGCCGCGGCGGCGGTGGGCGCGCAGGAGTTCATCGGCGAGCTTCCGCGCGGCTACGACACCGAGGTCGGCGAGCGCGGCGCGCAGCTCTCCGCGGGCCAGCGCCAGCTGATCGCCTTCGCGCGCGCGCTGATCGCCGACCCGCGGATCCTCGTGCTCGACGAGGCCACCTCCAACGTGGACCTGCACTCGGAGGCACGCATCGAGCAGGGCCTCCGACGCCTGCTCGCGGGACGCACCGCGATCGTGATCGCCCACCGCCTCTCGACGATCCGCCAGGCGGGCCGGATCGTGGTGCTGGAGCACGGCCACATCGCCGAGCAGGGCACCCACGACGAGCTGATCGCGGCGGAGGGCCGCTACTACGACCTCTACCGCGACTGGGCGGCGCAGGCGGCGGCGTAGAGGTTCGCCGCGCCGCGCCGTGCGCGCCGCGGCGCTCGGGGCTGGGGGTAGGCTGACCGCGTGCTGTGCCGCGCTGCCATCTCGACCGTGACCGCGCTCCTCGGCGCGACGCTGATCGGATGCGGCTCGACCGGCCATCGGTCCGCTGCGGGCGGTGCGGGCGCCACGGCGGCGCGCGATGCCGGCCTTGCGCCCGCGGTCACCGTGACCGGCGTCCTGGGTGCGGCGCGCATGCGATTCGTGACCAGGGCGGACGCGATCTGCGGGGCCGCGAACACCCATCTGGCGCCGGTCGACGGCGAGCTGCAGCTGTATGGCGAACACCAGGAATACGCTGCTGCGGCGGGCACCCTGCGCTCCGTCCTCGCGTATGAGCGCAGCGAGCTCGCCCGGCTGAGAGCGCTGCACGCCCCCGAAGGGGCCCAGGAAGAGCTCACCGCGATCTGGAAGGCAGCCGAAACCCAGGTCGACGACGTCGCGACGCTCGTGCAGGACTTCGCCGCGGGCGAGCTCGTGGAAGCCCAGTCCACCGAGTCCAAGCTCCAGCGCGACTACGCCGCCTACGGCCGGCTCGCCCGCCGCTTCGGGATGAGCAACTGCGGCTCGGGCTGAGCGGGGCCGCTGTGCCCGGCTCGGGCGCGGTTCTGCCGCGCTACCGTGCGGCGCGTGGCGATCGACGAGGACATACGCGCCTTCCTCGAGCAGGCGCCGGCCACCGTGGTGGCATCGCGCGACGCGGAGATGCGCCCCGCGCTGGCGCGGGCGTGGGGCCTCGACGTGCAGGCGGACGGCTCCGAGCTGACCTTCTGCGTGGGCGTGCCGGACGGCTCGCCCGTGCAGGAGAACCTCGAGGGAAACGGCGCGATCGCGGTGACGTTCAGCCGCCCGAGCACATACCGGACGGTGCAGATCAAGGGCGAGGTCCTGGCGCTCGACGAGCCCACCGACGAGCAGCTTCGCGCGGCGGACTCGCACGCAGATGCCTTCTCGGCGGAGGTGCTGACGCTCGGCCTGCCCGCCGACGCGGGCAGGCGCCTGCGCGGAGAGGTGCGGCTGATCTCCGTGCGCATGCGGGTGAGCGAGATGTTCGACCAGACACCCGGGCCGGGCGCGGGGAGCCGGCTGTGACGCTCACGGTGCCGCTCGACGCGATCGCCGCGTGCCTGCGTGGCGTGATCCCGTCGCCGTTTGCGACGTGCTCGCCGGACGGGATCCCCAACATCACCTACATGTCGATCGTGCTGCGCGTCGACAGCGACCGGGTCGCGCTCTCGCGGCAGTTCTTCAACAAGACGCGCGCGAACCTCGACGCGAACCCGCGCGGCCAGGTGTGGGTGGTGGACCCCGACACGCTCGCGCAGTACGCGCTCGACCTCGAGTACCTGCACACCGAAGCGCAGGGCGCCACGTTCGACGCGATGCGCACGAACCTCGAGGCGGTGGCCTCGCAGACGGGGATGGCGGGGGTGTTCAGGCTGCGCGGCGTGGACATCCATCGCGTGCTCGGCTGCGAGCAGGTGGGCGGGCCGGCCCCTCCCGCGACAGCCCGCACCGAGCGCGACCCGCTGCTCGCGCTCGACGAGCTCACCCGTCGGCTGGCGGCGGCGGAGGACTACGACGCGGCCACCCAGACCGCGCTCGAGGCCCTCGAGGACGTGTTCGGCTTCGCGCCCTCGATCCTGCTCGCGCGTGACGCGGGCGCGGACCGCCTGTTCGCGGTGGCGGGGAACGGCTACGACCGCCCCGCCGCGGGGGCGGAGGTGCGGCTCGGCGAGGGTGTGATCGGGACCGCTGCGCAGAGCGGGCAGGTCGTGTGCGTGGCCAACCTCGCGCGCAGCCGGATCATGCAGTCGGCGGTCAGGGCGGCGCTCGCCTCCCGCGGGGCGCCGGTGGCCAACGAGATCCCGCTCCCCGGGCTGCCCGTCCCGGCGAGCGTTGCCGCGGTGCCGCTCGCCGCCCAGGGGGAGGTGACGGGAGTCCTGTACCTGGAGAGCGAGCGCGCTGGCCACTTCGGGCCGCACAACGAGCGGCTGCTGCGCGTGATCGGACGCCACCTCGCGCTCGCGCTCGCTGGTCTGGCGCGCGAGGAAGGCGACCCCGGCGCGGGCGCCACTGCGCCGCCCACGGCGAGCGCGCCCAGCGATGTCGCGGAGGACCGCGCGCCGGTGTGCGTGAGCTACTACCAGGCCGACGACAGCGTGTTCGTGGGCGACCGCTACGTCGTCAAGGGCGCGCCCGGACGGATCCTGTGGAAGCTCCTGCGCGAGCATGCCGACGCGGGCCGCGCGGAGTTCACCAACCGCGAGCTGCGCCTCGACGAGAGCCTCGGACTGCCCGCGGGCGCGGACAACCTCGAGGCGCGGCTGCTCGTGCTGCGCAAGCGGCTCGCCACGGACGAGGTGCCGATCGCGCTGGAGCGCGTCGGCCGGGGCAGGCTGGAGCTCGGCGTGGCGGGCCCGCTGCAGCTGGTGGAGGTGCCCACCGGCGGTGTGATGAGCGCCGCGCACGCCGCTCGCGAGCGGTAGGGAACTCGTGAGGTTTCGCTAAGGAACTCCTAGGAGACACGGGCGGCCCTCGCTCGTACGGTGCCTGGCGTCACCAACGAAAGGGGCCACCATGGCACTGCTCAGCACCATCGACAGCTACCGCCTCGCCGCCGGCGAGGGCATCACCGACCAGTGGTGGAAGGACGGTCGCGTCACCGCGAAGGCCACCGGCGCGCAGACGGGGGGCGGCTTCGCCCAGATCGAAACGATCGACCCGCGCGGCACCGCAACCCCGGTCCACGTCCATCTCGACGCGGAGGAGTCGTTCTACGTCCTCGAGGGCGAGGTGTCGGTGTTCGTGGAGGACGAGCGCATCGAGGTCGCCGCCGGCGACTACGCGCTCGTACCCCGCGGAACACCGCACGCGTATCTGGTGCGCTCCGAGCGCGCGCGCATGCTCGTGACGTTCTCGCCCGCGGGCTTCGAGGAGGCGTTCTCCGACCTCGGTGTCCCAGCGGCCGAGTCGCCGGAGCCGCCCGCCGACACCGTGTTCCCGCCCCCGGAGGAGATGGCTCGTGCCTTCGGCGCCTACAGCTGCGAGATCCTGGGGCCGCCGCCTGCGCTGTAGACCGCGATGACCGCGCAGATGCCCGGGCGGCGATCGGAGGAGCTCCGCTCGCCGCCCGGGCGCGGCGGCGGTACGTTCTCCGGTGATGGCGAGGCAGTTCCGTCTCTACACCGCACGCGAAGAGGACACCTACCGCCTGTCGCTCACCGGTGAGCTCGACATGGCCACCGTGCCGGACTTCGAGCAGGCGCTCCGCACGGCCTGCGCCGACGGCGCCCCGACCATCACCGTCGACCTCAGCGGGCTCGCGTTCGTCGACTCCGGCGGGCTCGTAGCGATCCTGGAGGGCCAGCGGCTGTGCGTCGGCCACGGCCGGAAGTACCGGATCGACCCCAGGATGTCGCCCGCCGTCAGGCGGCTCCTGGAGATCACCGGCGTGGAGCGGCTGCCGTTCGGAACGGACCCGTAGCGAGCCGGGGGCAGTTCTGCATCTTCCGCGGCTGGACGCCCGACCGGCTACTCGTCCAGGCCCACGGCTTTCAGCGCTTCGGCGCTCGTGGTGTACGTGTCCATACGCGCGACCTTTCCGTCGTGAAACAGCATCACCACGATCTCCGCGTTCTCCTGCGACACCGCTTACGCCTCCATGCCGGGGTCGGCGCGAGCGCGGTCACGGTCCAAGTCGGTCACGAGCGCGTCTCGCTACTCCGGGACAGGGACTCGAACCCCAAATTCGACATCCAGAGTGTCGCGTGTTGCCAATTACACCATCCCGGAAAGGAAGGCCCCAAGGATATCGGCGGCGCCCGCCGATGCTGAAGACGACGGGATGGGGTGCGGCTAC
>JAICYC010000113.1 GCA_025934395.1 Solirubrobacteraceae bacterium
GTGAACACGAACGAGCGCGCACCGCGCGTGAGCAGGTACGCGAACGCCTCGCGCGCGCGAACCTCGGTCGTCTGGGTCCAGCCGTGCGTGGCGACGAGCCCGCCGCGCACGTCGACTCCCACGAGCACGCGCTCCGGGCCGTGCTCGGCCAGCGCCCGCTCGAGCAGGTCGTGCTCTTCGAAGGCCGCGGTGCCGAGGATCACCCGTTCGGCGCCCGCCTCCAGCGCCTGCGCGACCGCCTCGACGGTGCGCAGCCCGCCGCCGTACTGCACGGGCACCTCGCAGGCGGCCGCGATCGCGCGCACGTGCTCGACGTTGACGGGCTCGCCGCGGCGCGCGCCGTCGAGGTCCACCACGTGCAGGTACTCGGCGCCGTCCAGCACCCACCCGCGCGCGGCGGCGACGGGGTCCTGCTCGTAGACGCGGCTCTGCTCGTAGTCGCCGCGCACGAGCCGCACCGCCTTGCCGGCGAGGATGTCGACCGCGGGATAGAGCTTCATCGGGGCACCGGGGCGCCCGCGCAGATGCGCGCGAAGTTCGCGAGCAGGCGCAGGCCCGCGGCGGAGGACTTCTCGGGATGGAACTGCACGCCGTAGAAGGACCCCCGCGCGACCGCGGTGGCGAAGCGTCCACCGTAGTCCGCCTCGCCGAGCACCTCACCGGGGTCGGCGGGACGCGCCGCGAACGAGTGCACGTGGTAGAAGGCGCAGCGCTCGGGCAGCTCCGCGACGAGCGGGCTCGCCCCGCCGAAGGTCACCTCGCTCCAGCCGATGTGCGGCAGCTTCTCGCCGCCACTCGGTGCGAGCACGGTGACCTCGCCCGCGACCAGGCCGAGGCCCTCCGCGCCGCCGAGCTCGGTGGAGCGCTCGAACGCGAGCTGCATGCCGAGGCAGATGCCCAGCACGGGCATTCCCGCTGCAACGCGCTCGCGCAGCACGTCGTCGAGGCCGCGCTCGCGCAGGTTGGCCATCGCGCGCGGGAACGCGCCCACGCCGGGGACGATCAGACCGTCGGCGGCGCGCAGCCGGGCGGGGTCGGAGGTGATCTCCGCGCGCGCGCCCACGTGCTCGAGCGCCTTCTCCACCGAGCGGCGGTTGCCCATGCCGTAGTCCACCACCGCGATCCGGACCGGGTCGGCGACGAGCGGGCTCACGTGCTGAGCGTCCCCTTCGTGCTCGGCACGCCCGTCTCGGTCGGGTCGATCGCAACCGCGGTGCGCAGGGCGCGGGCGAACGCCTTGAAGGCGGCCTCGATCATGTGGTGCGCGTTGCTGCCCGCCTCCACGCGCAGGTGCAGGGTGAGCTTCGCCGCGTTCGCGAGCGCGCGGAAGAACTCCTCGGTGAGCTCGTGGTCGAAGCCGCCCGTGGCGCCCGCGGGCAGGTCGGCCTCGAACACCGTGAACGGACGCCCCGAGATGTCGATCGCGCACGTCGCCCGGGCCTCGTCCATCGGCACGGTCGCCGAGCCGTAGCGCGCGATCCCGGAGCGGTCCGCGAGGGCGGCGTCGAGCGCCTGCCCGAGCACGATCGCGGTGTCCTCCGCTGTGTGGTGCGCGCCCGTCTGCAGGTCCCCCGTGACCGCCAGATCGAGGTCGAGGCGGCCGTGGCGCGCGAGCAGGTCGAGCATGTGGTCGAGAAAGCCGACGCCGGTCACGCGCCGGCCCGCTCCGGTTCCTTCGAGCGCGAGCGTGAGGCGGACATCGGTCTCGGCGGTCCTGCGATCGATCGAGGCGCTGCGGCTCATCGCGCGGGATTCTCCCCGATGCGCGCCTCCATCGAGAGCGCGTGCACCTCGAATCCCTCCGCGCGGGCGATCGGGGCGCCCGCGGCGGCGAGCCGTGCGGCGCCCTCGCCGACGCGCACCTCCGCCATCCGCCGGCGGAACTGGCGCGGCGAGAGCGCGGAGGCGAAGCGCGCAGCGCCCGCCGTGGGAAGCACGTGGTTGGAGCCCGCGACGTAGTCGCCGAACGCGGTGGCGCTCTCGGCGCCCACGAACACGCAGCCCGCTGCGCTGACCGTGCGCGCGAGCGCCTCCACGTCCGCGCCGATCAGCTGCAGGTGCTCGGGCGCGAACGCGTTGGCGAACCCGATCGCCTCCCGGGCGGAGTCGGTCTGGACGAGCGCGAACATCGCGTCGCCGACGGTGGCGTGCTGCGCGCCGCGATCGCGGAGCACGGACTCGAGCGCCTCGCAGACCCGCGAGGACGCCGAGGCTGCCACCACGGCGCTTCCCTCGCCGTGCTCTGCCTGCGCGAGCATGTCGAGTGCTGCGAGCTCGATCGCGCGTCCGTCGGCCTGCGCGGAGAGCACCACGAGCAGGTCGCTCGGGCCAGCGAACCCGTCGATGCCCACCAGCCCGGACAGCTGCTGCTTGGCCTCCTGCACGTACAGGTTGCCGGGGCCCACGATCACGTCCACCGCGGCGACGGTCCGTGTGCCGAGCGCGAGCGCTGCGATCGCCTGGGCGCCGCCCATCCGGTAGACGCGCTCGACGCCGCACAGCCTGCACGCCCCGAGGATCGCGGGGTCGATCTCGCCGTCGGGCCCCGGCGGCGAGCAGACGGCGACGTCGATCACGCCCGCTGCGCGCGCGGTGACCACGCCCATCACGACCGTGCTCGGGTACGGAGCGCGGCCGCCCGGCACATACACCGCCGCCGCCGGGACGGGCACCTCGCGCAGGGTCACACGCTGGCCCTGCGGGAGCTCGACCGCGGCGTCGGCGCCGACGCCCGCCTCCGCCACGAGCGCGACGTTGGCGATCGCGACCTGCAGCCCCGCCACGAGCTCGCGCGAGAGCGAGGTGAGCGCGGCGTCGAGCTCCTCCTGCGTGACCACGAGGGCGAGGTCCTGCGCGCGTTGGGCATCGAGCCGCCTGGTGTACTCCAGCAGCGCGTCGTCGCCGCGCGCGCGCACCGCCGCGACGATCTCCGCGACCGCCTCGCGCACGGACGCGCCGTCGGGGACGAGCCGGCGCACGTGCGCCGCCGCGCCGAGCGCTCCGCCGAGCTGCTGCACGGCTTCCGTGTCCAGACGCGTGAGGAGCATCAGCCGCCGGGCACCGGCAGCGCGCGCAGCCGGCCCGCGAACTCGTCGATCCGCGCGGCCTTCAGCTTGTGCGAGACGGGGTTGGCGATCAGGCGAGCGGTGACGTCAAGGATCTCCTCGCGGATCACGAGGTTGTTCTCGCGCAGCGTGGTGCCGGTGGCGGTGAGGTCCACGATCGCCTCCACGATCCCCGTCAGCGGCGCGAGCTCGACGGAGCCCTTCACCTCGACGATCTCGCCCTGGCGCCCGGTCTGCTCGAGGTGGCGCGCGGCGATCCGCGGGTACTTGGTGGCGACGCGCATCACGCCGAGACGGCGCAGCGCCTCCTGGGCGGGGTCGGGGCCCGCCTTGCTGGCGAGCACCATCGTGCAGCGGCCGTAGCCGAGGTCGAGCAGCTCGTAGACCTCGCGGCCGCTTTCCCCGGGGTGCTGGGCGGTCTGCTCCAGCAGCACGTCCTTGCCGGTCACGCCGAGGTCCGCAGCGCCCGCCTCGACGTAGGTGGGAACGTCGGTGGGGCGCATCGTGATCACGCCGATGTCCTCGAACAGGAGCTTGCGGTCGTTGGCGCGCAGCTCCTCGGTGTCGATGCCCAGCGCTCCGAGCAGCTCGACGGTGCCGTCGAACAGCGCGCCGCGGGGGACCGCGATCGTGAGGCCGCCGCTCTCGCTCACGGCGCCGGCTCGCTGCTCGCGAACCCGACTCCGGAGGCCGACAGGCCTCCCCCATAGCTCCTCTCCAGCAGCGCGCCCGTGCCACGCTCCTCCCCCGCCAGCGCGTGGTGCAGGCGGTCCACCCCGAGCGCGAAGCCCACCGCGGGAAGGCTGCGCCCGTAGCGTCCCAGCAGCTCGTCATAGCGCCCGCCGCCCCCGATCGGGGCCCCCAGCGCGGGGTCGTACACCTCGAACACCGCGCCGGTGTAGTAGCCGATGTTGCGGATCAGCCCGAGGTCGAAGATCACCCGCTCGGCCGCGTCGGGCGCGAGCAGCCCGTGCACCGCCACGAGCCCCATCACCGCCTGCTCTGCGGGGCCGGGCAGGTCGGTGAGCACGCCCGCGCCGCCGCGTCGCTGCGGGAGGTCGAGCAGCATCGCGCGGGCGTCCGGAGGCAGGCCGGCGGCGGCGAGCAGCTCGCCGAGCCGCACGAAGTCGCGCAGCGCGAGCGCCGCGAGCAGCTCGGCGCGCAGCTCCTCGGGCACACCGAGGCTCGCCATCAGCGCGGGGAACAGCGATGCGTCCCCGAGGCCGATGCGGAAGTCGTGCAGCCCCGTCGCGAGCAGCGCGTCGCAGAGCACGGTGAGCGCCTCCGCGGTGCCCTCGGGCGCGGGCGCGCCGATCAGCTCGATCCCCGCCTGCAGCAGCTCGCGCGGCTGCGCGCGCTGCGGCCGCACGCCGCGGTAGCAGTGGGCGAAGTAGCAGAAGCGCAGCGGCGGCTCGCTCGTGGGATAGCGGGTGGCCACCACCCGCGCGATCGGGACGGTCATGTCGCTGCGCAGGACCAGCACGGCGCCGGCCTCGTCGAAGACGCGGTAGGCCGGGTGCGCGTCGGCCATGTCCGCGCGGCTCAGCACGGACTCGTACTCGAGCGCGGGCGTGTAGATCTCGCCGTAGCCGCGGCGCTCGAAGGAGCCGCGGAGCGTGTCGGTGATCGCGCGCACCTCGCGCGTCTCATCGGGCAGCACGTCGCGCGTGCCGCTTGGGATCGGGTGGATCATCGCGATCCCCCGATTATGCGTGTACTGGCTCCGTGGCAACGCGCTCGATACGTGCGCCCAGCTCGCGCAGGCGCTCGTCGATGCGCTCGTAGCCACGGTCGATCTGGCGGATGTTGCCGATCTCGCTGCGCCCGTCGGCGCACAGGGCGGCCAGCAGCATCGCCATCCCCGCGCGGATGTCGGGCGACTCCACGCGCTCGCCTTTGAGGCGGCGGGGGCCGGTGACGATCGCGCGGTGCGGGTCGCACATCACGATGTCCGCACCCATCAGGATCAGCTTGTCGGTGAAGATCAGGCGGTTCTCGAACATCCACTCGTGGACGAGGATCGAGCCCTCCGCCTGCGTGGCGAGGGCGACCGCGATCGACGTGAGATCGGCCGGGAACGCCGGCCAGGGGCCGTCCTGGATCTTGCTCTTGTACTCGCCCACGTCGGCCTGCACGACGAGCTTCTGCCCGCCCGGCACGAACACGTCGTTGCCGCGCAGCTCTGTGCGCAGCCCGACGCGTTCGAACACGAGCCGGATCATGCGCAGATCGTCGGGCACGGTGTCCCTGATCAGCAGCTCGCCCCCCGTGACGCCCGCGAGCGCGATGAAGCTGCCGATCTCGATGTGGTCGGGCGCGACGTTGTGCTCGCAGCCGTGCAGGCGCTCGGCACCGTTGACGGTGATGAGGTTGGAGCCGATGCCCTGGA
>JAICYC010000028.1 GCA_025934395.1 Solirubrobacteraceae bacterium
AGAGAAGGAGCCACAATGGCCTACTCCGTACCGCCGCTCCCCTACGCCTACGACGCGCTCGAACCGCACATCGACAAGGCGACGATGGAATTCCATCACGACAAGCACCACCAGGCCTACGTGGACAAGGTGAACGCCGCGCTCGAGGGGACCGAGTGGGCCGACCGCGCGATCGAGGACGTGCTGAAGAACCTCGACAGCCTCGGCGACAAGAAGGGCCCCGTGAAGAACAACGGCGGCGGGCACTACAACCACAGCCTCTTCTGGGAGTCGATGAGCCCGGACGGCGGCGGCGCCCCCGACGGCGATCTCGGCTCCGCGATCGACTCCGCGTTCGGCTCGTTCTCCGACTTCCAGGCGAAGCTCAAGGAAACCGGCGTCAACCAGTTCGGCTCGGGCTGGTCGTGGCTCGTGCACGACGGCTCCGGCCTGGCGGTGGTTCCCGGCGCCAACCAGGACAGCCCCCTCTCCAACGGCCAGACGCCGCTGCTGGGCGTCGACGTGTGGGAGCACTCCTACTACCTGAAGTACCAGAACCGCCGCCCCGACTACATCGACGCGTGGTGGAACGTGGTCGACTGGGGCAAGGTCGCCGAGCGCTTCGCCGCCGCGGGCTGACGCACGCACGGCACGGGCGTGGCTGGCGCGTTCGTCACCGGCGGGTCGGGATTCATCGGCGGGAGGCTGATCGAGCGCCTGCGCGCGGAGGGCTGGGACGTGCGCGCGCTCGCACGCTCCGACGCCGCTGCCGAGCGCGTGCGCTCGCTGGGCGCGGAGCCCGTCCCGGGTGACCTCGACGCCGTCGAGGCGATGCGCGCGGGCGCGCAGGGCTGCGAACTCGCGTTCCACGCCGCTGCAACGCTCGGCGACTGGGGCGAGAAGGAGGACTTCGAGCGCGGCAACGTGACAGGTACGCGCAACGTGCTGAGCGCGTGCGCCGAGGCGGGCGTGAGGCGGTTCGTGCACGTGGGCACCGAGGCGGCGCTGATGGCCGGCGCTCCCCTCGTCCAGGTCGACGAGACCGCTCCGCTGCGCCCGGACTCCCGCGCGCTCTACCCCGCCACGAAGGCGCGCGCCGAGCAGGCGGTGCGCGCCGCGAGCCGCGAGGGGTTCGAGACGGTCGTCGCGCGCCCTCGCTTCGTGTGGGGCCGCGGCGACACGACGCTGCTGCCGATGATGAGCGAGATGGTCCGCGCGGGACGCTTCGCATGGATCGGCGGCGGGCGGCACCTCACCGACACCGCGCACGTCGACAGCGTGGTCGAGGGGCTGATGCTCGCCGCCGCGCGCGGCCTGCCCGGCGAGGCCTACTTCATCACCGACGGCGAGCCCGTGGTGTTCCGCGAGTTCGTCTCCGCGATGCTCGCCACGCAGGGGGTGGACGAACCGACCCGCAGCGTCCCCGTGCCGGTCGCGGGCGCGCTCGCAGCGGTGGGCGAGGCGGCCTGGCGCACGCTGCCGCTGCCCGGACAGCCGCCGCTCACGCGCTTTGCGCTGTGGGTCTCCTCGCAGGAGTGCACGATCCGGATCGGCAAGGCGCGCGCCGAGCTCGGATACGAGCCCGTCAAGAGCCGTGCCGACGGCCTGGCCGAGCTGCGCGCGGCGTAGGCCGCGCTACGCGGGGTCGCACCCCCGCGAGCAGCGCGAGCTCCCGCCACTTCCAGTGGCAGTCCACGTCCTCGAAGCCGATCTCGCGCAGCCAGCGCAGCTGGGTCTCGACGTCGAGCAGGCGATCGGAGGGGTCCTCGTGTTCGAGCGGCTCCTCGATCGCCGCGAAGAACGCGTGGTGCAGGCGCACGCTGGGCGAGGCCACGTGCTCGAAGTTCGCGAACACGCCGCCCGGTGCGAGCGCCGCGAACGCCTCCCCGTACAGCTCGCGCTTGCGGGCATGCTCGAGGTGGTGGATCGCGAGCGAGGAGACCACCGCGTCGAAGATCCCCAGGTCCGGGAGCGCCGCGGCCAGGTCGTGATGCATCAGGTGCACGCGCTCATCGCCTGCGAAGCGCTCCCCGGCGGCCTGCAGCATCAGCTCGGACACGTCGACCCCTACGCCCATGCGCTGCTCGTCCTGGCCGAGCAGGAGCGCCAGCACGCGCCCGTCCCCCGTTCCGAGGTCGAGGACTCGGTGTACGCCCGCACCGATCTGTTCGAGCAGCGCCTCCTCGCCGCTCACCACCGGCAGGCCCGTGCTCGTGCGTTCGCGATAGCGGGCGACGTGGGCCTCGCAGCTCCACTCGGGCGATGAGCCCATGCGCGGCCGCTAGCTGCGGCTGAAGCGCCGGCCGGCGACGGGCGAGAGGTCCTCGTCCATCTCCACCGCGCTCGAGGAGCCGTTGCCCGCGCCCTCGTGCGCGCCCACGAGCATCGTCTCGAGCACGTCCGAGGCCTCGGCGTCGTCCTGTGCGGCGGCGGCCTCCATCGCGGCGATCCGCTCGGGCGTCATCTGCGTGGTGTCCTCGTTCTCTTCCAGCCAGCGCCGCGCCTCGGCGGCGTCGCCGTCGTCGCGCACCACCTTCTTGCCGGCGGCGTAGTAGCGGTCGATCTCCTTGAACAGCTCGTCGACGAGCTCCTCGGTGCGCACCTTCTTCAGCGGCTCGCCCTTGGAGTAGATCATCCCCATGTCCTTCGCGCCGGTGATCCCGAAGTCCGCGTGGCGCGCCTCCCCGATCCCGTTGACCGCGCACCCGAGCACCGACACCTCGACGGGGTCGTCGTAGGCCTCCAGCCGCTGCTCGACTTCCGCGACGACGCGGTCCATGTCGAACTGCAGCCGGCCGCAGGTGGGGCAAGCGATCAGCACCGGGCCCTTCTCGCGCAGCTTCAGCGCCTTGAGGATCTCCCACGCAACCTTCACCTCTTCCTCGGCGTGGAAGGTGGAGAGCGAAATGCGGATCGTGTCGCCGATCCCGTCGGCGAGCAGCGTGCCCAGCCCGACGGCGGACTTCAGCGAGCCCGACCACTTCGTGCCCGCCTCGGTGACGCCGAGGTGCAGCGGGTACGGGATCCGCTCCGCCAGCAGGCGGTTGGAGGCGATCGTGTTGGGCACCGACGTGGACTTCATCGAGACCTTGAAGTTCCTGAAGTCCAGCCGCTCCATCAGCTCGACGGTCTCCACCGCAGCGGTGACGAGCGCCTCCACGGGGTTGTCGTACTCGAGCTGGCGCAGGTGCTTGGGGAGCGAGCCGCTGTTCACGCCCACGCGCAGGGGCGTGCCGCGCTCGGTGGCGAGCTTGATGACCTCCGCCACCTTCTCGGGGCCGCCGATGTTGCCCGGGTTCAGGCGCACGCAGTGCGCGCCCGCTTCGATCGCCTTCAGCGCGAGCGTGTGGTTGAAGTGGATGTCCGCGATCACGGGGATCGGCGAGCGCTCAACGATCGTCTTCAGCGCCTCGGCGTCCTGCTCGCGCGGCACCGCCACGCGCACGATGTCCGCGCCCGCCTCCGCCACGGTCACGATCTGGTCCATCGTGGCCGCGAGGTTCGCGGTCTCGGTCTTGGTCATCGTCTGGACGGCCACAGGCGCGCCGCCGCCGACGGGCACCTCGCCCACGTGGATCTGGACCTTCGAGGCCATCGGGGGGATTCTAGATGGCTGCGCGCCTGCGGCCGGGGGTGGCCCCACCCGCGGGGGCGAAGGCGCGCCCCCGCCCCGACGCCCCGGCCGCCTCTCAGATGACGCTGCTGATCTCGACCGCTTCCGCCGTGGTGAACGCGAGGGTCGTGCCGAGCCCGACCTGGGCGGGCCCTTCGCCGCCGAACGTCCACGTGAGCTGCTGCGGTGGCCCGCCTTCGAACCGTTCGGGTTTCTCGAGCTGTTTGCTGTGCGTGAATTTCCAGGTGCGGATCGTTTTCATCGTGTTCGTCGGCGCGATCGACCCGATCGCGGTGCCGCCGAGCGAGACCGCCACGGCGCCGCCGTTGCATTCGAATTCGGCCGCCCCCGACAGCGTCAGGCCGAGTTTGTTCGCCGTGGCGGTTGTGCCGAGCGCGATCAGCCCCAGCGTGCCGGTGAGCCCGCTGAGCGCCACTTCTCCCGCCGCATGGCCCGCGGTGTTGCAGCTGTGCGCGTTCGATTCACAGCCCGTGAGCGTGATGCCGAGGCCGACCGTCTGCAGCCCCGTGACTTCACCGGACCCGGCCACGTGGGTGCAGACCACCTTCGCCGTTTTCACCGCGCCTTCGAGGATGAACGTGCCGGTTTTCAGCGCGACCGTGAACCCGGGATTCGGCCCGGGACCGGCGGCGAATTCGTATTTGTTGGGGTTCCCGTGGGTCGTGCACGAGGCGTTGCTGAAGGCCGCGTGGCCGTCGGTGCTTTTCACGCAGCGACCGAAGATCGGCGTGATCTTCGGCGTCGTGAATTCGCCCACGTTCGAGAATGTGCTGCCGCTCGCGTTCTTCACTTGGAGCTGCACGAAGTAGTTGACTCCGGGTGTCAGGTCGGATACGTGCGCGTGCACCGGGACCGGGGTTTCTCCGGAGCCCGGTTCGGCTGGTTCGCAGGGGGTGCGCAGCGACGTGCCGCCACCCGTTGCGGCGTATGCGAACACGCACGAGGTCACTTCGGTGCCGCTGGGGTTGACCGTGCCCGAGAAGCTCGCCGACGTCGGCGTCGCTTCTTCCACGGTCGGGGTGGAGAGGATCGCCACTTCGGCCGCGCGGGTTTCGAACTGCTGGTCGCCCGACTGCACTGTGCCGCCGGCGTTCGTCGCCGAGACCCGGTAGTGGTAATGGGTGCCGTGGGCGAGACCGGTGACGCGCGCGCTCACCAGCACGAAGCCCGAGCCCCCGCCCGGAGGCGGCGAGCATTCCGCCGCCGAACCGTAGGATGTCGTCGGCCCGTATTCGAGCACGCAGCTCGTGACGGCGGTGCCCCGCGGATCGACTTCTCCCCTGAGGGTCGCCGCGGATGCTGTGATTTCGGTGGCGGTCCGCACGTTCGCCTGCGGCGCGAGCGGCAGGGTCGAGAAGGTTGCGTCGCTGCCGTGGCGGGTTCCCCCCGGACCGGTCGCCGAGATCCGGAAGTGGTAGTTCGTGTTCGCGGCGAGAGCGGCGAGCGACGCCGACACCGGCACTGGGCTCGTGCCCGAGCCGGGCGCGGGCGAACAGGCGCTGGTGCTCCCGTAGGCTTCCGTGGTCCCGTATTCGAACTGGCAGCTCGAGACGCTGACGCCGTTGGGGTTCACGCTCGCGTTCAGCGTCGCCGTCGTCTGTGCGATGCTCGTCGCGCTGCCGGTCACCACGGTGGGCTGGGCGGCGAGCGTCGTGAAGAACTCCGTTCCACCGTCCACCGTTCCGTCTTTGCTTTTCACGATCACCCGATAGTGGTATTCGGAGGAGCTTTCCAGCCCTTTCACGGACGCCGAAACGCTCACCGCGCCTTCACCGGAGCCGGGGTTGGGCGTGCATGGCACTTCGCCCGCCAGTTCGTAGCCCGGTCTGTTGTCGTACTGGAACTCGCATTCGGTCACTTCAACCCCGTGGGGGTTGACGCTCGCGTTGAAGGTCGCGCTCACGGCGCTCACGGATGTTGCGGCGGTCGTGGCAGCGGTCGGGCCTTCCCGTTCGGCCACTTCTTCGCCGAAGAACCAGATCCCGCTCGTCGTGGGTGATGCTTCGGCGTTCGCCGGGCCCCCCACCACCGCGGTGCTCGCGTTCCCGGCCAGCGCCACGCTGAAGCCTGCTTCCTGCGCTGCGTTCGACGTGATGTTCGGTTTCAGGGTTTCGCGTTCGGTCCAGGTCCCTTCCGAGCGCGCGTACACGCGCGCGTCCTGGAACGCCGGATCGCCCACGAGCGCGGTGTTGCCATCGGCGGACAGCGATGCGCTCGCGCCGAGCCCGGTTCCGGTGGCTTCGTGCTGCAGCGACCAGACGCCTCCGGAGCGCGCGAAGAACCGCACTGCGTTGCCGCCCCCGATGACCGCGGTGTCGCCGTCGCTCGACAGGGCCATGCCGCCGTGGCTTTCGCCCTCGTCGGCCTGTTCGCTCCATGTGCCTTCCGAGCGCGTCAGGATGTGGCCGAGACGAGCGCGGTGTTGCCGTCGCTCGACAGCGCCGACGGCTCGGCGCGTTCGGATTCGCCTTCGACCAGCGGGACACCCTGCCGGGTCCAGGTTTCGCCTTCGCGCGTGTACGCCCAGGCGTCGGACGGGCCCGCTTCGGCTTCTGCGCCGATGATCGCGGTGTGGCCGTCACCGGACACCGACACCGCGGACCCGAAGTGCACGCAGTTCTCTTCTTCGGTGACCAGGTTGCAGCCGATCAGCGCGGTCGAGGTCCAGGTGGTCCCGGAGCGCGTGAACATGTAAGCGACCCCGATCTGCCCTTCCCCGGCGAACGGCGCCCCGATGATCGCCGTGTTGCCGTCGGCGGAGAGCGCCACCGAGTCGCCGAACCCGTTGCTCGAGCTGCCGGGGTTGGAGAGTTTTGCCTGCTGGGTCCAAACGGCGCCAGAGCGGTGGAAGACGTACACGCGGGCGATCCGCGTTCCGATCTGGTTTCCGGGGCCGCCGACGATCGCCGTTGTGCCGTCTTCGGACATCGACACGCTGTAGCCGAATTCGCCGCCTTCTTCCCTCTCGTTGCCGTTCTGGAGCAGCGGGTCGATGTTGATCGGGTACGCGGCGTGCGGCGCGTCGATGCGCAGCAGCAGGCGGCCGCGCTCGACGGCCATCGACGTGCCGAGCGATCGCCCGCGAGCGTCGGTGGCGGAGAGGTCGCCGTAGGTCAGCGCCGTGCGCGCCCCCGAGTAGAAGGTGACGCTTCGGCCGCCGGGTGCGAGCTCGGGGCGGGTGCCGCCGCCCACGGCGAGCGCGATCGTGAGCGGGCCAGGGTCCGTCGAGGCCGGCGCGCGGGGCACCGTGAAACCCTGCTCGAGGCCGAGCGGGCCGTTCGCGTACCACTCGGTCACGTTCGCGCGCTGGTAGACGACGCGGTTGCCTCGCGCACGCGGCTGGGCCGGGGCGAGCGCACGAAGGTCTGCGCCGGTCCCGATCGCCGCTGCGCGCAGCGAGAGGCGCGCGTGGGCCGCGCGGACGGACACTCCCGAGGCTTCGAAGCGCGTGCTCAACCGTTGGGCGGGGTTGGCAGCCGTGATCGCAGCGGGGGCGCCCGCGCGGGCCGCGTAGGCGCTGTCATGGGCGCCGAGCGCGGACGAGGCCGGTCCGGCGAGCGTCGGGGGCAGCGCCACCAGCGAGTGCTGGCGTGCGATCCGCGGCACGGGCGTCGAGCGCTGCGAGAGCAGCAGCGTCGCAAGCAGTCCGAGCGCGAGCGACAGCGCCGCTATGAGCCCGATGGCCCGGCCGCTCGGCGCTGTCCAGCGCCGCTCCGCGACCACAGGTCGTCCGTCCGTCGCCAGGCTCCCCGAGCCTCCCCTCGCAACCATGACCCCTCCATATGTCCCCGTTTGTGGATCGCCACGACCCGTGGCGTCCCCGCGTGCGCGATCCTACGCGGTGCGCGCGCTTGCGGCAAGTGCAGCGCCCGAAGACGTGGACCGGCTCGGGCGTGGGGACGGTGGCGAGGCCCGACGTGGTTCGGCCGTCGCGCGGACCGCTTCGAGGTGGGCGCGATGTGAGCCCCGACAGCACCGCGGCGGCCCCCGGGTCGCCTCAACCCGGGAGCCGCCGCGGTCACAGCCTATTTTTCGATCGCTTTGATCTCGACTTCGGTCGAGTTGGTCAACGTGATGGGTTTGATCGCGAGCGTGGATGCGAGCGTTTCCGTTTTCGGCGGAACGCCGCTCATGATCTTGGTCGACAGCGTGTCGGGCGCTCCTTCGACGAACGATTCAGGGATCTGCACGCCCGCCTTCGTCGCCCTATAGGTGAGGATCGGCGCGGTGGTCATTCTGTCGATCGGGCGCATCTGCCCGATCACCGAGCCTTCCAACGAGAACGTTTCGAGCGCATTGCCGCATTCGTAGGTCACCATTTCGGTCAGCGGCGAGCTGGGCTTCAGGTCGAGCCCGGTCTGCACGACACGTTTGCCGTTGATTTCTTCGTCGCGGATGTAGCCGAGTTCGGCTTCCAGGGCCAGCGTTTTGATCTCGGACTTGTTCTGGGGCGAGGTGACGCCCGTGCACTGCTTGTTTTCGCCGTTCACGCATCCCTGGAATTCGATTTCGACCGTTGCCGTTTTCGGCCCGGTGTAGGTGCCGTTGAAGTTCGCAACGATGCACTTGACGGGCAGCCGGCCGGCGGTGGCCAGGACCGCTTCGTTGCCGGCGCCGCTGAAGGTGTCTTTTTCTTCGCTCGTGAGGGGCGACCATTCGTAGTGCCCCGGCCTGGTCGTCGCGAGCGTGACGCACGTGACCCCGGTGTAGGCGCCGGTGGAGCCTTCGGCCACTTTGGTGCACTTCCCGAATTCGGGCAGCGGCCGTTCGGCGAATGCCGCCGGCGCGGTGGCCGCGGTGGCGAGCAGGCCCGCCGCGCAGGCGCACGACAGCAGAAGCTTTCTCATGCAGTGTCTCCTTGTCCCCGATGACCAAAACGCGGCTTCGGCGACCCCCTGCCGCCAACTGTGGTACGCGGATCGGCAATCCGCGTACCTCCGCGCCCCGTAGATACCCCCAGACCCCGCTGTCAAACCACGCGCCGGGCACTCAGCGCCGTAGTAGCGTCAGCGCCCCCGATGAGCGACGTCTATGCAACCGCACGCGGGCCGCTGGCGCGCTTGGCCGCACCGCTCGCCGCCCGGGCGCGCGCGCGCCGCCACGAGCGCTTCTTCGCCCTGACGGGCCTCGCGCCGGGCGGGCGAGTGCTGGACGTGGGCTGCGGGCAGCTCGGGTTGCGGGCGCTGGAGCCGCAGCTCGACATCACCGGCGTGGACCTCGCGCCGCAGCCCGCCTACCCGGGGCCGTTCGTGCAGGCCGACGCCGCCGAGGGCCTGCCGTTCGCGGACGGCGAGTTCGACCTCGTCTACTGCTCCAGCGTGGTCGAGCACGTGCCACCGCAGCGGCGCGACGCGTTCGCGGCAGAGGTGCGACGCGTCGGGCGCGGCTGGTTCGTGCAGACGCCCGCCTACTCATTTCCGATCGAGCCCCACTCGTTGCTGCCGGGCGCGCACTGGCTCGCGCCGCGCTGGCGCGAGCGCTACTGGAAGCTCGGCGCCACGGGCGGCTGGGAAGCGATCGAGCTGCTGCGCCGCGCCGAGCTGGAAGCGCTGTTCGGCCCCGCACGCGCGGAGCGCTTCGGCCCGCTGGTGAAGAGCTGGGTGTGCGTCAGCCCGTGAGACGGCCGATGTCGTTGCTGACGCCGTTGACCACGAGGAACAGCAGCAGCACGATCCCCACCGAGCTGAAGCGGTACATCGCGAGCAGCGAGATGCGCTTGCCACGGACCTTCTCCGCCACCGACCACAGCACGTGGCCGCCGTCGAGCGGGAGGAACGGGAACAGGTTGATCACCGCGAGGACGAGCGACAGGAACCCGAGGAACACGAACGCATAGCCGGCGCCGGCGGCGACGGTTTCCTGGCCCACCTCGGAGATGCCCACGATGCTGTGGAGTTCTCCCCGCGTCTTGTTGCTCGTGAGCGCGTCGGCGAAATGGGTGAGCGTGCTCGTGGTCGTGTGCCACATCTCGCTCACCGCCGCGCCGGCGGCGCCGAGGGCGCTGAACGACCTGGGCGACCCGAACCCGAACCCGAGCAGCATGCGCTTCGCTTCGCGGCTGTAGCGCGGGTAGAGCGAGAGCGCCACGACGCGCCCGTCGCGGCGCACCGTCATGCGCACCGGGGTGGCGGCGCGGCAGCCGTCCTGCAGCGCCCGGGGACACACGTGGGAGTCGATCTGCCGCCGGGCCTGTTCGATGTTCACGCGGCGCCCGTCCACGGTGAGGATCCGGTCACCCACGCGCAGCCCGCCCGCGGCGGGACTGTGCCGGTCGACGGCGAGCACGGACGGGGTGAGCTCGAGCGTGCGCACGTGCGGGTCGAGGTTGCCGAGCGCGACCGCCCCGTTGAGGCTGCCGCTGTACAGCACCGCCCAGAACAGCACGAATGCGATCGCGATGTTCACGCCCGGGCCGGCGAGGATCACGGCGACCCGCTTCCACGGCGCCTGGCTGTAGTAGGCGCGGCGGCGAACCTCGGGCTCCATGTCCCCGAGTTCCTCGGGGTTCATGCCGGTGATCTTCACGTAGCCGCCCGCTGGGATCGCGCCGATCGCGTACTCGGTCTCGCCGCGCTTGACCTTCAGGACGCTCGGCGGGAAGAACAGCGAGAAGCGCTCCACGCGCATCCCCACCGCCTTGGCCACGGCGAAGTGGCCGAGCTCGTGGAGGATCACGAGCGCGACGATCCCGAGGATTGTCAGGAACCAGCTCACGGCCCCAGTCTCGCAGGAGGCGCGGAGCGTCCCGGCGGTTCTCAGCGCAGCGAGGCGACCGCCTCGGTGGCGACCTCGCGCGCCAGCCGGTCGGCCTCGTACAGCGACTCGAACGCTTCGACGGGCGCTGCGGGCAGCTCGCTGAGCACCCGCTCGATCACGCCGGGGATCTCCACGAAGCGAAGCCCGCCCTCCAGGAAGGCGTGCACGGCGATCTCGTTGGCTGCATTGAGCACGCACGGCGCCGTGCCGCCCTGCACCGCCGCCGCGCGCGCCAGGCGCAGGCAGGGGAACGCGTCGAGGTCGACCGGCTCGAACTCGAGGCGGCCGATCGCGGCGAGATCGAGCGGCTCGATCGCCAGGCCGGCGCTCTCGCCGCCGTGCAGCGCGTAGGAGATCGCGATCCGCATGTCGGGCGGCCCGAGGTGGGCGAGCATCGCGCCGTCTGCGAGCGTGATCAGGCCGTGCACGAGCGACTGCGGGTGGACGACCACCTCGATCCGCTCGTACGGGGTTCCGAACAGGTGGTGCGCCTCCATCAGCTCCAGGCCCTTGTTCATCAGCGTGGCAGAGTCGATCGTGATCTTGCCCCCCATCGCCCAGGTGGGGTGCGCGAGCGCCTCGGTCACGGTCACGTCGGCCAGCTCGGCCTGGGTGCGGCCGCGGAACGGGCCGCCGCTCGCGGTGATCGTGAGCGCGTGCACGCTGCCCGGCGGCTGTCCTGCGAGCAGCTGGTGCAGCGCGGTGTGCTCGCTGTCCACGGGCACGATCCGCGCGCCGGTCGCTTCGGCGAGCGCGGTCACGAGCTCGCCGCCGACGACCAGCGACTCCTTGTTGGCCAGCGCGAGGTCGATCCCCTCGCCCAGCGTGGCCACGGTGGGCGCGAGCCCCGCGGATCCCACGAGCGCGTTCAGCACCAGGTCGGCGCGGGCCTCGAGCACGAGCCGTACGAGCCCCTCGGCGCCGCCGTAGACGCTGCCGTCGGTCCACGCCTCCGAGGCGCGCGCGGCGGCGTGCTCGTCGGCGAGCGCGATCCGCTCGACGCCGTGCTCGCGCGCCTGCGCGACGAGCGTCTCCCCGGAGCGCTCCGCCGAGAGGCCGACGAGCTCGAGCTCGTCGCTGCCGGTGCACACGTCGAGCGCCTGCACGCCGATCGAGCCGGTCGAGCCGAGCACGAGCAGGCGCTTGCGCTCAGGCATCGCCCCTCCGGGGCGTCACGGAGGTGTGCATCGGCCGATCATAGGCGCGCGACGCACGCGGGAGCGCGAGCTCACGGCGAGAGCAGGCTGCGGCTCCAGCCATCGCCCTCGCGCAGCCAGAGCGCGCGCTCGTGGATGCGGTCGGGGGCTTCGGTCATCAGCTCCACCGACGCGGGCGTGACGCGGATCGCGCCCCAGTCCTCGGGGCACTCCGGCGGCGCCTCGAGCGTGTGCATCAGGTGCGCGTGGCGTGCGCGCACCTGCTCGAGATCGTCGATCGGCGCGCCCTGGCGGGAGGCGATCGTCTGCACCCGCCGCACGAGCTCGCGCTCGTCGAACAGCTCGCGGGCGAGCGAGCGCTCGGCGAGCTCCGCGGCCCCGGTGATGTGGACCTGGCGCTCCGCGGCGGGCCAGTGGAACAGCAGCGCCACGCGGGGGTTCTCGGCGAGCTCGCGCGCTTTGCGCGTGTAGAGCGTGGACGTGAACAGCAGCGACTCCTGCTCGAAGCGCTTGAGCTGGACGGTGCGCGCGCTCGGCTCCCCGGCGGCGCTCGCGGTGACGAACGCCACGCGCGTGGGATCCGCGACGCCGCGCTCGCGCGCCTCTGCGAACCAGCGTTCGAGGATCCGCAGCGGATGGGCGTCCCCGCCGCCCCGTGCTCGGCCGGGCTCGCTCACGCGCCGGCCGGCTCGCCCTGCGCGTCGAGGGCGAGTGCGTAGGCGCACAGGTCCTCCGGAGCCCCCTTCGCGCTGAACGGGCGCGCGCTGGCGAGGACCGGGGCGTCGCCGAGGGCGCTGAGCATGCGGTCGGACACGAGCACCTCGCCGGGCGCAGCCGCGTCGGCGAGGCGCGCGGCGATGTTGACGTCGACCCCGAAGTAGTCGCCGCCGAGCCTGCGCGGGCGCCCGATGTGGATGCCGGTGCGCAGCTCGGGCACGTAGCCGTCGATCCCGATAGCGGCGACCCGGTCGCGCCCGTCGAACGCGGCCTCGACGGCGCTCTGCGCGTCGCCGAAGGCGCCCATCACGCCGTCGCCGAGGCGCTTGACCACCTCTCCCCCGCGCTTGGCGATCGCGGGCTCGACGGCCTCGGCGACCTTGCGCAGCAGCGCGATCGCGGCGTCGTCGCCGGCCTGTAGCGCCCAGGTGGAGAACCCGACGAGGTCGGTGAACAGGACCGCGACGTCCACCTCCCCGCGGCCGCGGCCCTGGGACTCCGACAGCCGCTGCCAGGCGCCGAGCGCGGTCAGGCCCACCTCGCCGAGCAGCCCGGGTGCGTCGCTGCGGATCGCCGCCAGCTCCCGCAACGCGACGTCGGAGGGGCGTCCGCGCGCTGTTGCGAGCCGGTCGATCACCTGCTCGTCGCCGACGGCGCGCTCGCGCACGCGGCGCGCCCCGTCGACGAGCGCGGGGTTGCGGTTGATGTCGCGGGCGCGCTCCACCAGGCGCCGCATCCGGCGCGGGCGCGGGCTCGGGCTCATCGCCCCAGCTTACGGCCCGCTGCTCCCCGGCGCCCGACCACGGGGCCGAGGTGAAGGTGGAGACCCGGGCACTTTGCGAGGCTCCTGTCGCGATGGAGCCCGTGCACGCCGACACCCCGCCTCGGCCGCGCCTGCGCGAGAACCCGGCGTTCCGCTGGCTGTGGGTCGGCGGGACCGTCTCGGAGCTCGGGACGAGCGGCACGCAGATCGCGATGCCGCTGCTGGTGCTGGCACTGACGGGCTCGCCGGCGAAGGCGGGGCTCGTGGGCGTGGTCGGCTCGGTGGCGAAGACCGGGACGATGCTCTGGGGGGGCGTGATCGCCGATCGTCACGAGCGCCGGCGGCTGATGCTCGCGTGCTCGCTCGCCCGCGGCGTCGCCAGCACGGCGATCGTGGTGGGGGTGGCGCTGCACGCGGCGCCGCTCGGCCTGCTGCTGGCGATGACGTTCGCCGATGCCGCGCTGCTCTCGATCTCGGTGTCGGCGGAAAGCGGGCTGCTGGCCGACGTGGTGGCGGCCGAGGATCTCGCCGAGGCGGTGACGCTCGACGAGGGCAGGTTTGCGGCGGCGGCGCTCGCCGGCCCGCCGCTGGGCGGCGCGCTCTTCGGGGTGGCGCGCGCCCTTCCGTTCGCCGCGGACGCGTGCTCGTTCGCGGTGAGGGCGCTCACGCTCATCCGCGTGCCCGTCGGTGGCGCGCCGGAGCGCGCCCCGGCCCGGCCCGGCCGCAGCGAACGCCCACGTGCGCTCGCCTCGGAGGCGCTCGCGGGGCTGCGCTGGATCTGGCGCACGCCGTTCCTGCGCGCGGGCGCGTTGCTGTACTCGGCGCTGAACCTGACGATGGCGGCGGTGGAGCTGCTGGCGCTGTTGATCCTCCATCGCCATCACGCATCCTCGACGGCGATCGGCGGCGCCTACGCGATCGTGGGGGTCGGCGGGATCGCGAGCGCGGTCGTGGCCAACCCGTTGCGTCGCCGCCTGCCGATGCGCGCCGCGGTGCTGATGGAGCCGTGGGTCTACACGCTGCTGCTGCCGGTGCTGCTCGTCGTGGACACGCCCGTCACGGTGGGGCTGGTCGTGGCGACGATGCTGCTCCCGATGTCACTGAGCACCTCGGTGGTGATCGGCCAGCGCCTCGCGCTCGCGCCCCCGCAGATGCGCGGACGAGTGAAGGCGGGCGGGTCCTTCGTGGCCGGCTCGCTGAGCTGGGCGGGGCCGCTCGCGATGGGGCTGCTCGTGCAGTACGCGGGCGTGGACGCGGCGGTGCTGAGCCTCACCGGGTGGGCGCTCGCGACCGCTGTGGCAGCGGCGCTCGCGCCGGGGTTCGGCCTGCGCCCCGCCCCGTCCGGGGCGCAGTGAACGCGTTCGCTCAGCGTGTAGCCCTCAGCGCGTTGCCTTCTTCACCGCGCTGCGGGCTTTGCCGGCTGCGTTGCGAGCCTTGCCCTTCGCCTCTTTGGCTGCTCCCTTGGCCTCGGTGCCGGGTTTCCCCGTCGCGATCCCTGCTTTGCGCTTGGCGTTGCCGGTGGCGCTCTGGGCGGCGCCCTTGGCGCGTTGCGTCCTGTCAGCCATCACAAACCTCCATCTGTGGTTCTCTCGGAGCGCTACCCGTCCTGGCGACCTGAAACCCGCCGCCTCGTGCGGCGCGCGCTGCGGCGGACGCGGATCAGCCGGCGCGCTCGGCGGAGGCCAGCCCGCGCCGCGCGAACGCGGCGAACAGCGTGCCGGCGGCGCCGAGCAGCACGAACGCGAGCAGGACCTTCACCGGCGAGCCCGCGAGCAGTCCGCGCCCCGCCTCGATCACGGCGGTGATCGGGTTGACGCTCGAGACGGCGTGCACCCAACCGGTGAGCAGCGACAGCGGCACGTAGACGGGGGCGAGGAACAGCGCGACGAACACGGGCATCTGGATCAACGGCCCCGCCTGCTCGGTGCGCAGGAACATCGCCAGGCCGATCGCCCACAGCGCGGCGGCGAAGTTCATCCCGAGCCCGAGCCCGAGCAGGCCGGTGAGCTGGATGCCGTCGCCTTCGACGTTCATCCCCGCGGCCAGCGCCGCGACCGTGACGACCGCGCCGACGATCATCCAGCGCGCGAGCGCGCCGAGCACGTAGCCGGCGATGATCCCGCTGCGGTTGGGAGAGCTGAGCAGCAGCCGCCGCGCGAACCCCGACTCGAAGTCGCGCGCGACCGCGAAGCCCGTGAAGACCCCGCCGAAAGCCGCGGACTGCAGGAACACGAACGCGAACTGGAACGCCGTGTAGCCGGGCTTGTAGTCAAAGCGCGGGATGTCGCTGATGCGCGAGAGACCGCCCGCGAACGCGACCAGGAAGAACAGCGGGAAGACGATCGAGGGGACGAGGATCGCGGGGTTGACGACCGTGTTGTGGATCGAGCGCCACGCGACGCCCCGGGCGACGTAGGAGAACCGCCTCATGCGCGCGCCAGCCTCGACTTCATCGCCGGTCGCGCCAGCACGAGGCAGATCGCGGCGAGCGCGAGGGCGAACCCGAAGCCGAGCTCCAGCGCCTGGGCGTTCCAGCCTTCGATCACGAGGCTGCGCAGACCCTCGAGCAGGTAGGAGACGGGGTTGTACGTGGCGACTTCTCTGAACCACGTCGCCTTGATCACGTCGCGCGGGAGGCTCGAGGAGCTCAGGAACAGCGTGACGAACAGCAGCGGGAAGATCCCCTGGATCGCTTCGCCGCTGCCCAGCCTCAGCGCGAGCAGCCCCCCGAGGGTGGCGAACGCGAAGGAGATCACGAGCGAGAGCGCAAGCAGCACGAGCACGCCGCCGACGCCGCTGGCGAACCCCACGCCGGTGGCCAGGCCGACGAGCAGGTAGACGATCGCCTGCACGGTGCCGAGCACGAGCGCGCCGCCGAGCTGCCCCACGAGCATCGCCTCGCTGCGCAGCGGCGTGAGCGCGAGCCGGTTCAGGAAGCCGGTCTCGACGTCCCGCGCGAGGCTCGTTCCCGCGGAGATCGACACGAACATCGCGCCCTGCACGAACGGCATCGCGATCAGGAACGCGCGGTAGTTGTGCGTGGGGAAGTTGGGGATCTCCGTGACCCTGCTGAGCGCGCTGCCGTTGATCGCGAACAGGATCAGCGGGAACAGCATCGGGAAGAACAGCAGCGCGCGCTGGCGAAACGCGCCCACCGCCGAGCGCCGCGCGACCGCGCCGATCTGCTCGACGAGCGTCGATTCGGTCCTCACTCCGTCCCGGCCCCCTCCAGCTTGCGGCCCGTCTTGGCGAGGAACACGTCGTCGAGCGAGGGCTGGTGGAGCTGCAGCGTCTCCACGTGGAGGTCGTTGCTGTCGAGCACGCGCACGATCTCCGCGAGCGCTGCCTCGCCGCCGGGGAGCTGCACCGTCACGCTCCCGTTGGAGCCCCGTTTGGAGTCGCCGAACCCCGCGAGCAGCTCGCCGAGGCGGCCGATGTCGTCCTTCTGCGCGGGCGTCACCTCGACGCTCGGGCTGCCGATCTCCGCCTTCAGGCGCGCAGGCGTCCCTTCGGCGACGATCCTGCCGCGGTCGATGATCCCGATCCGATCCGCGAGCGCGTCGGCCTCCTCCAGGTACTGCGTGGTGAGGAACACGGTCATCCCCTCGTCGCGGGCGAGCCGCTCGACCTCCTCCCACAACGCCGCCCGGCTCTGGGGGTCGAGCCCCGTCGTGGGCTCGTCGAGGAACAGGATCCGCGGCTGGTGCACGAGCGCGAGCGCGAGGTCCAGGCGCCGCTTCATCCCGCCCGAGTAGCCGCCCACGCGGCGGTCGGCGGCTTCGGTGAGGCCCACCCGTTCGAGCAGCTCGCGGGTGCGCTCGTTGCGGCGTCGCGAGGGAAGCCCCTGGAGCGTCGCCTGCAGCATCAGGTGCTCGCGGCCGGTGAGGATCGGGTCGAGCGCGGCCTCCTGGAGCGCAGCGCCGATAGACGCGCGCACCTTCGCGCTGTCGCGCGTGATGTCGAACCCTCCGACCGACGCGCGGCCCGCGGTCGGCGGCAGGAGCGTCGTGAGCATCAGCACCGTCGTGGACTTCCCCGCACCGTTGGGCCCGAGGAAGCCGTAGATCTCGCCGGTGCCCACGGCGAGATCGATCCCGTCCACCGCGCGGGGCCCCTTGCGGAACTCGCGCACGAGCTCGTGCACCTCGATCGCCGCCGCTGATCCCGTCGCCGGAGTCGCCATAGTTGCATCGTAACACAAACTATTTGCTACCGCAATGATCGCGGCCGCTCACGCGCCTCGTCCACCAGCCCGGCAGCGGCTCGCCCGACCGACGGGCCCCGCATGCCTGCGGCTGTGGCTGCGGGATACTGGGCGGGCGATGTCGGAGAACCTGGAGCTTGTGCGCTCGATCTACGCGGACTGGGAACGGGGTGACTGGGGCTCTGCCGAGTGGGCCGACACGGATGTGGAGTTCGTGGCGGCGGACGGCCCGTGGGCCGGCGGTGTCGTGGGCAAGCCCGCGATGGCCGGCCTCTGGCGTCAATACCTGGAGGCGTGGGAGAACGTTCGTGCCCGCCCGGATGATTTCCGCGACCTCGGGGGCGGCCGCGTTCTGGCCTTGCACACCTGGAGCGCCCGGGGGAAGGTGAGCGGGCTCACCGTCGAGCAGATAGAGGCGAGGTCGGCCGTTCTCTTCCAGGTCGTCGCCGGCAAGGTCAGCAAGCTGGTCGCTTACCAGGATCGCGCGCGTGCGTTCGCCGACCTCGGGCTGGAGGAGTAGGCGATCTCGGGGAGAACGTGGAACGACGTTCACGATCGTGCAGCCCCGTGGAGCCCTAGACGTACGCAGCCCAGATGTAGTAGCCCGCCACGGCCGTGAACAGCACGGCGTCGAGCCGGTCCAGCGCGCCTCCGTGCGCGCCGAACAGCCCGCCGGAGTCCTTCGTGCCGGCCTCGCGCTTGACGAACGACTCGAACAGGTCGCCGACGGGCGCCACGAGCGCGACGCCGAAGCCGAGCACGAGGCAGTGGCCGACGGGCAGCCAGTCCTGGTAGCGGCCAGCGATCCACACGGCGACGATCGCGCTGAACATCCCGATCACGAGCCCCTCGACGGTCTTGTTGGGCGAGATCGACGGCGCGAGCGGGCGCTTGCCGAACATGCGCCCCCCGAGGTAGGCGCCGGTGTCGCCGAGGAACGTGCCCACGAGCACGTCGAGCACGATCCCGAGGCCGTGGGGCAGCCCGCGCAGGAGCACCGCGTGCGCGAGCGCGAAACCGATCCAGTAGATCCCGAGGAGCGTGACCGCGACACCCCCCACGCTCGGCTGCGGCCCGGCGAGCGTCACGCCGAAGACGACGGGAAGGGCGATCACGGCGACGAGCAGGACCTGGCTCTCCTCGCCGTAGCGGGCGGCGAGCAGCAGCCCCGCGAGCGCCGCGTAGCCCGCGAGCCGCGCGGGCCGCGCGCGCTCGTACATCCCGTACAGCTCGTGCATGCAGACCCCGCCGAGCACGAGCAGCCCGAGCGTGAAGATCAGCCCACCCTCGATCACGAGGAACAGCGCAACGGCGACCGCAGGGATCGCAGCGAGGATCCGGGCGCGCAGATCCGAGCGCTGCGCGCGCTCCCTGGTCTGGCGCGCGGGCCGGCGGGGGCGCGCGGCGCCACGCCTGCGGCGGCCGCGGCGCGGACCGCGTCCCTCCTCGCGGAGACGCGCCTGCCGCGCCCCCCCGGGCGTCTGCGGGTTGCTCGCCATCAGGCGGGCCTCACCGGCCGCCGAAGCGCCTGCGTCGGTCGGCGAACTCGGCGAGGGACTCCTCGAGCGCCCTGCGCGTGAAGTCGGGCCACAGCTCGTCGCGGAAGACGAGCTCCGAGTAGGCGGACTGCCACAGCAGGTAGTTGGACAGGCGGCGCTCGCCGCTGGTGCGGATGATCAGGTCGGGGTCGTGCATCTCTGGCGCGTACAGGCACGCGCGGAACTCGTCTTCGGTCCCGCCCTGGAAGCGCCGCGCGGCGTCGATGATCTCGGCGCGGCCGCCGTAGTTGAAGGCGACGAACATCGTGATCCGGTCGTTGTCGTTGGTGAGCGCTTCCGCCCAGTCCATCTGCTCGGCGAGCCGGCCGTCGACGCCCTCGCGGCGCCCGATGAAGCGCATGCGCACGCCTTCGCGGTCGAGCTCGGGGGTCTCGCGGGCGATGCGGTCGGAGAACATCTCCATCAGCCCCTGCACCTCCTCGGCGGGCCGCGACCAGTTCTCGGTGGAGAACGAGTACACGGTGAACTCCTCGATCCCCAGGTCGGCGGCGTCACGGAGGCGTTCCTTGACGGTGTCGGCGCCCGCGCTGTGCCCGTCGTTGACGGGCAGCCCGCGCGAACGCGCCCAGCGGCCGTTGCCGTCGGTGATGATCGCTACGTAGCGGGCGAGCTGGCCCTCGGACGTGCGATCGGTTGCGGTTGCACCTTCCGAGCGGCGCTCGGCGGCCGTCGTGGACCGTTGCCCCGCGGCGCCCATCAGACCGCGAGGATCTCCTCTTCCTTCGACTTCAGCACGCTGTCGAGCTCCCCGATGCGCGCGTCGGTGAGCTTCTGCAGCTCGACCTCGGCGCGGTGCTCGTCGTCGGAGGAGGCCTCGCCCTCGTTCTTGAGCTCGCGCAGGTGCTGCATCGTGTCGCGCCGCACGTTGCGGATCGCCACGCGGCCGTCCTCGGCCAGCTGCCGCACGACCTTGACGAGCTCCTTGCGGCGCTCTTCGGTCAGCTCGGGCACGACGAGACGCACCACGTTGCCGTCGTTGGAAGGGTTCAGCCCGACGTCGGACTCGTTTATCGCTTTCTCGATCGCCTTGATCGAGGACTTGTCGTAGGGCTGGACGGTCAGCAGGCGCGCCTCCGGCGCCGACACCGTGGAGAGCTGGTTCAGCGGCGTCATCGCGCCGTAGTAGTCCACCACCACGCGATCGAGCAGCGCGGGGCTCGCACGCCCGGTTCGCACGGTGCCGAACTCGTGCTGTGCGGACTCGACGCCCTTGCGCATTCGCGCCCCGGCGTCCTCGAGCAGTTCGTCGATCAGGTTGTCAGCCGCCATCACCCTCACCCGTGGTTGTCGTGACGAGCGTGCCCACGCGTTCTCCTGAGATTATCCGCGCCAGCGCACCTTCGTCGTCCATGTTGAACACGTTCAGCGGCATCCCGTTCTCCATGCAGAGCGCGAGCGCAGTCGAGTCCATCACACGCAGGCGGCGCTCGATCGCCTCCATGTGCGTGATCTCGGGGATGAACTGCGCCTCCGGGTCGACGGCGGGGTCCGCGCTGAAGACCCCCTCCACCCCGTTCTTGGCCATCAGGATGATCTCCGCGTGGATCTCCGCAGCGCGCAGCGCCGCGGCGGTATCGGTGGTGAAGAACGGGTTGCCGGTGCCCGCTGCGAAGATCACCACGCGCCCCTTCTCCAGGTGGCGCATCGCGCGGCGGCGCAGGTAGGGCTCGGCCACCTCTGAGACCGCCAGCGCCGACTGCACACGCGTGTTGGTGCCGATCTTCTCCAGCGAGTCCTGCAGGGGCAGCGCGTTGAGCAGCGTTGCGAGCATCCCCATGTAGTCGCCGGTGGCACGGTCCATCCCTTCCGCAGCGCCCTTCATCCCGCGATAGATGTTCCCCGCGCCCACGACGATCGCAACCTCCACGCCGGCGTCGCGCACAGCGGCCACCTCCCGCGCGACCGCAGCCACGCGCTCGGGATCGGTGCCGTAGTCGAGCTCGCCCATCAGAGCCTCGCCGGACAGCTTCAGGAGGATCCGTTTGAAAGAGGCGGCCATCAGCGGTGCAGCCTATCCAGCCAGGTTCCGCAGAGCCCGCCCCGACGGCTGCATCCCCCTCCGCGGCCGCGACCGGCCGGTTCGAGGCCCGCCGCGACAGTCGCGATGCAGCGCGAGGCGGCGGCGTGGAGGCGCCTACTGCCCCACAGCGAAGCGCGAGAAGCGGCGGATCACGACGTTCTCCCCCGTGGCGGCGGTGAGCTCGTCGCGCAGCTGCTGGACGGTCTTGCCGTCGAACTTCGGGTTGTGCATCTCCTGCTCGAGCAGCACGATAGTGGAGAGCCACGAGTCGAGCTTGCCGGCGACGATCTTCTCGCGCACGTTCTCGGGCTTCTCGGCGGCCTCCTGCTCGTAGATCCGCGACTCCGACTCGCGCAGCTCGGCGGGCACGTCCTCGCGGGAGACGTAGGCGACCGTGGGCGAGGCGGCGACCTGCATCGCCACCTCTCGCGCGAACGTGACGAAGTCGTCGTTCTTGGCGACGAAGTCGGTGTTGCAATCGACCTCGATCAGCACGCCCACCTTGGAGCCCGCGTGGACGTAGGCCTGCACGGTGCCCTCGGTTGCCGCGCGCTCGCCGAGGTCCTGGATCTTCTTGCCCTGCTTGACGCGCAGGATCTCGATCGCCTTCTCGACGTCGCCCTCGGCGTCGGTGAGTGCTTTCTTGCAGTCCATCATCCCCGCGCCGGTGCGGTCGCGCAGGGCCTTGACGTCCTTGGCGGATATCTCGACGGTGCTCATTGGGTCGCCTCCGCGGGGGTTTCGTCGGTGGTGGGGGTCTCTGCTGCGGGCGCGTCGGCTGCGGGCGCCTCTCCCCCGGGCGTCTCGGCGGGCCGGTCGACCTCGCCGGCTGCGGCCTCGCCCTGCCCGGCGGCGGCTGCGCTCGCTCCGGCGTCGGTCTCCTCGCCGGCGGCGCTCTCGGCGACCGTCTCGGCGGGCGCGGAGGTGGGGTTGGCGGGCTGGCGCTCGTCCACGCCCGCGCTCATCGGGGTGACCGACTCGCTCGCGGGCGCGACCGTGGCGGGGTCGGCGGCGGGCGCCACCGGCGTCGAGGTCGCAGCGGGCTCCGCTGCGGCTGCGGCGGCCGCGGCGGCTTCGGCGGCGGCTTTGTCCTGGGCCTCCTTGGCGGCCTGCTCCTCGGCCTCCCGCTTGGCCTGCTCCTCGGCCTCGCGCTTGGCGCGTTCCTCGGCTTCGACGCGCGCCTTCTCCTCGGCTTCCTTGCGGGCACGCTCCTCCTCGGCGCGGAACACGCCGTGGCCGGTGGCGACGACCTGGCCGACGGCCTGCGTGATCAGCGAGCACGAGCGGATCGCATCGTCGTTGCCGGGGATCACGAAGTCGATCCCGTCGGGGTCGCAGTTGGTGTCGACGAGCCCGATGATCGGGATCCGCAGGCGCTGGGCCTCTTTGACCGCGATCACCTCGGTTTTGAGGTCGATCACGAACATCGCGTCGGGGACGCGCTGCATGTTCTTCACGCCGCCGAGGTTCGCGCGGAGCTTGGCGAGGTCGGCCTGGGCGGACATGCGCTCGCGCGTGGGCAGCAGCTCGAGCTGGCCCTCGGCCTCGTAGCGCTCGAGGTCGTGCAGGCGGCGGATCCGCTGGTTGATCGTCTGGAAGTTCGTGAGCAGGCCGCCGAGCCAGCGGTGGTTGACGAACGGCATCTCGGCCGCTTCTGCGACCTCGCGGACGGTGTCGCGGGCCTGCTTCTTGGTGCCCACGAACAGCACGGTCCCGCCGCGGTTGGCCAGCGCGCCTGCGAACTCCTGCGCCTGCGCGAGCAGCGACTGCGTCTTGAGCAGGTCGATGATGTAGATGCCGCCGCGCTCACCATGGATGAAGCGGCGCATCTTGGGGTTCCAGCGGCGCGTCTGGTGGCCGAAGTGGACGCCGGCCTCCAGCAGCTCCGCGATGCCGACGTCGGCCACGGGCTTCTCCCTTTTTTATGAATATTCGGATGTTCCCGGCGGTGGAGAGGCGGACCCGGGCTCGTGTCCCGGGCAGGGCCGCCCTCCTGAACCCCGCACGGGGTCGAGGAACGCTTGAGAGGCTCAGGATAGCCGCTGGGCGCGGTCCAGGGCGTCCTGGAGGTCGGCGGGAAGCGGCGAGCGGACCTCGACGCGGCGGCCCTCGAACGGGTGCTCGAAGGCGAGGCGCGCGGCGTGAAGGAACTGGCGGCCCAGCCCGAGCAGCCCGGGGGTTCCGTACTCGGGGTCCCCCGCGACGGGATGCCCGATCGCCTGCAGGTGGACGCGGATCTGGTGGGTGCGGCCGGTCTCCAGGCGCAGCGCGAGCAGCGAGGTGCTCGGCAGCGAGCGCTCGAGCGTGAAGTGGGTGCGCGCCTCGCGGGCGCCCGCGCCGCCGACCGCCATCCGCGTGCGCACGCGGGGGTCGCGTCCGATCGGCGCCTCGATCGTGCCGGTGCGCGAGGGCGGCCGCCCCTCCACGAGCGCGCTGTATTCACGCTCGATCCTGCGCTCGGCGAGCGCTCGCGAGAGCAGGGTGTGCGCCTGTTCGCTGCGCGCCACCACCAGCAGGCCGGAGGTGTCGCGGTCGAGCCGGTGCACGATCCCCGCACGCCCCTCCTCGCCGCCGCCGAGCAGCGGCGCGAGCAGCTGCGCGAGCGTGCGCTCGCTGTGGCCGGGTGCGGGATGGACGACCAGCCCGGGGCCCTTGTCGACGACGAGCAGGTGCTCGTCCTCGTAGGCGATCGAGTACGGCTCGCTCATCGCCGCGCGTGCCCGTCGCGGCGATGCCTGCTGCTCGAGCCCTCCGCGATCGCCAGCAGCGCGAGGATCCCGAGCGTGATCGCCGCGTCGGCGAGGTTGAACGGCGGCCAGCCGAGCGGCAGCTTGACGAAGTCGGTCACCGACCCGTGGCGGACGCGGTCGAGGATGTTGCCGAGCGCGCCGCCGATCAGCATGCCCGTGGGGAGCCACATCAGCGCACGCCGCGAGTGGCGCGCGAAGTACACGAGCAGCACGAGCAGCGCCACCCCGATCAGGATCGTCACGAGCGTCTGGCTGCCGGGGAGGAAGCCGAAGGCCACCCCGCGGTTGCGCGTGTTGACGAGCTCCACGCCGGGCAGGAACGAGCGTTCGTCGCCGCGCGCGATCGAGTCCTGGACGAGCTGCTTGGTGAGCTGGTCGAGCCCGAGCACGGCGCCGAGCGTGGCGGCGGCGAGCACCCACGGGAGCCATCCGGGGCCGCCCGCCTGCTCCCCCGGCGCGTCGTCGTGCGCCTGCATCTGCGCGTCAGCCGCGGATCACGCCTTCGACCACGACCTGGTTCACGATCGAGAGCGTGATGATCGCGAGGATCGGGCTGAAGTCGAAGCCCCCGAAGCCCGGGATGATGCGCCTGAAGATGCGCAGGAACGGTTCGCACACTTCGCGCAGGAAGGTGAGGATCGCGTCGGTGGTGCGGTTGTACGGCGGGCGCAGGCCGGCCGCGAACAGCAGCTGGATCACGATGTGCACGATGATCAGCAGCGTGTAGACGTAGATCGCTGCCGAGAGGAAGTCCGCCACCGACGAGCGCGCGCTCGCGACCACCAGGCCGCTCATCGCTCGAGCACCGCGTCCAGGGCATCGCTGAACGCAGCGCGAACGCCGCCGCGCTCGAGCGCGTCGAGGCCGCGTGCTGTGAGGCCGCCCGGCGAGGCCACCTCGCGCCTGACCGCGAGCGTGTCATAGCCGCGCCGGCGCAGCAGCTCAGCCGTCCCCGCGAGCGTCTGCACGACCAGCTCGGCGCCCTGCGCGGAGGGGATCCCGCGCCTGGTGCCCGCGTCGATCTGCGCCTCCGCCACGAGCGCGACGTACGCGGGCGCGCACGACATCAGCCCCATCGCGACGTCTACGAGCCGGTCCTCGAGCACCACGAGCGTGCCGAGCTCCGCGAACAGCTCCGTCACCTTCGCGTCCGTCTCGGCGTCCTGCGCGGGCCCGGCCGCCTGGACGACCGCGCCCTGGCGCACCTCGACGGGCAGCGACGGGATGAAGCGGTACACGGGCTTTCCGGGATAGGCCGCCTTCAGGTCCGCGAGCGGCGTCGCGGCGAGGATCGACGCGACCGCATGGGTGTGCCCGGCGATCTCGGCGGCCACGTCCGCGAGCTGCGCGGGCTTGTGGCAGAGGACCACGAGGTCCGCCGCCTGCGCCACCTCGGCGTTGCTCGCGAGCGCGTGCCCGTCCACCTCGTCCGCGAGCGCCTTCGCGCGCTGCGCGACCGGGTCCGAGCAGACCAGCGGCCGCCCCCACCCGCGCGCGAGCGCCCGAGCCATGTTGCCAGCGCCGATCAGGCCGATCTTCATTGGAGGGTGAGGCTAGCGGTCGCCCGAGCCGGCGAGCTAGGACTGGTTGAAGAAGCCCTTCTCGATCAGACGCGCGCGCTCCTCCGCGGAGATCTCGACGTTGCGGGGCGTGAGCATGAACACCTTGTCGGCGATCCGCTGCATGCCGCCGTCGAGCGCGTAGGTGAGGCCCGAGGCGAAGTCGATCAGGCGCTTGGAGAGGTCTGTTTCGGCGGTCTGCAGGTTGAGGATCACGGGGATCGAGTCCTTGAACTTGTCCGCGATCTGCTGTGCGTCGTTGAACGACTTGGGGATCACGAGGTGCACGCGTACGTCGCCGTTGGCGTTGCGCACGGGTTTCAGCGCGGTGGCGGAGCTGCGGCGCGCGCGCGATCCGCCACCGGCGCCGACGTCGGTGGGCTCGTCCTCGGCGAAGATGTCGTCGTACTCGTCGCGGCGCCTGCGCAGGCGGCGCACGTTCGGCCGGTCGCGGTAGCGGTCTTCGAGGTCGGACTCGGGTCCCGTGGCGGTCTCGTCCTCGTATTCGTCGTGGTACTCCTCGGCGAGGCCGAAGTAGACGAGCGCGCTGTGCCAGGAGTCGCGGAAGGCCATTGTGGGTTCGTGTTCGCCCGGGGAGGCGGTTTCCCTGCAGATGCTAGTAATTCGCCCGTCCCGTAGGCCCCGCCGCCGGAGCCGTCAATCGTACAGACTCGTGCCTATTCGCACGATTGTGGCGCCCTCCTCGACGGCGACGACGTGGTCCTGCGAGGTGCCCATCGAGAGCTCCTGGAGACCGTGCTCGGCCGCGAGCTCGCGCAGCGCGGCGAACCACGAGCGGCTCTGCTCGGGCTCGCCGGCGAGCGGCGGCATCGTCATCAGCCCTGCGATCGGCAGGTCGGCGGCGTCGATGAACGCGGCGAGGTCCCGCGGCGCGACCCCCGCCTTGGCGTCCTCCCCGGCGACGTTCACCTGCACCAGCACGCGCAGCCCGGGCTGCCAGATCGCGCGGTGGCGTTCGAGCTCCGAGCGCGCCGACTCGGATCCGAGCGAGTGGACCATCCGCACGTGGGGCACGATCGCGCGCACCCTGCGGCTCTGGAGCTGGCCGATGAAGTCCCACCTGAACAGGTTGCCGTGTGCGGCGACCTTCTCCTGGAGGTCCTGGGCGCGGTTCTCGCCGAGCAGCGTCACCCCCGCCTCGGCGAGCACGGGCAGCGCGTCGCTCGGCACGTACTTCGCCGCCGCGAGGATCTCCACGGGCGAGCTCGCGCCGTGCAGCGAGCGGGCGCGCGCCTCCTCGACGTGCTCGGTGATGCGGGCGAGGTTCGCGCGCACGCGGTCCGCGTCGAGATGCGGCCTCAGCTCAACCACGCCACCCCTGCCTGCCGGCCCGCGCGCTCGCCTTCGCGACGATGGGAGAAGTAGCGCTCCTCGCAGATCGTGCAGCCGCCGCGCTCCGTGACCGACGCGGCGCCGGCAGCGAGCAGGCGCTCGCGCGCGATCGCGCGCATGTCGAGCATCGCGGTGCGGGCGATGCCCGTGCCGAGGGCGGCGTGCACCTCCGGCCCGACCTCATAGCAGCAGGCGCCGGCGCAGGGCCCGAGCACCGCGACCAGCGCGCTGTCGTCCCCGAGCTCGCGCACCGCGCCCACACCGCGCTCCAGCACCCCCGCTGCGAGCCCGCGCCAGCCCGCGTGGACCATCGCGAGCGCGCGGGTGCCGCCGATCGCCACGGGCAGGCAGTCGGCGGCGAGCACCATCGCGCCCACGCCGCGCAGGACGGTGGCCTGCCCGTCGGCATCGGGCTCGGGGCGCTGTCCGCGATCGGGCGGCGGCGGCGCCCCCACGACGTGGATGTGGGGGCCGTGCACCTGGTAGCCGCGCGCGATCGCGGTCAGGCCGAGGCGCTCGCGCAGGGCCTCGCGGTGCTCGGTGCCGCGCTCGTGGTCCTCGCCGCCGACGCTCGACATGTTGCCGTCGCGGCGGTCGGTGAAGCGGGCTCCGCCGCCGGGCAGCGGGGCTGTCAGGTCTGGATCGATCGTCCCTCCACGAGCTCCGCGTCGAGCGCCGCGCGCAGCTCTGCGGCCCTGTCGGGTGCGCGGCCTTCGCGCTTGGCGGCGAGCGCCGCGGCGAGGCGCATGCCCACCTCGGGCCCCTCCCCGACCCCCGCCGCGAGCAGGTCGCTGCCGTCGATCTCCAGGCGCACGTGGCGCTGTGTTGCAAGCCACTCCCGCAGCCGCTCCGGCGCGGGCTCGGAGGCTCGCGCCGCGAGCGCCGTCGCCAGCGCGACCGTCTCGGGCGCACGGCCATCGACGATCGCGTATGCGATCGCGTCGGAGGGAGCGCGCGCGACGGGCTCCGCGAGCGACGGGGCGCACGCGAGGACCTCCTGGACGAGGCGCATCTCCTCGCGCGTGAACTCCAGACGGGCCATCAACTCGAGCGGCGCTCGCGGGGTGTCGCCGTCGCTTCGCGCCGGCGCGAACGCGGAGGCGATCAGCAGCAGGTCCGGCCGCCCGTCTCCCGGCAGCAGCGCGAGCGCGTCGCGGGCGAGCGCCGCATCGAGCGGCGAGGAGAGGCCGAGCGCCGCGAGCACGCCCAGCGCGTCGAGCGCGCAGAGCGCTGCGAGGCCGTCGGGTTCGCGCACAGCGAGCCACAGCTCCGCGCCGATCCGCCCCCCGGAGACGGTGTCGAGCGCGCCCGTCTCGACCGCCGCGCGCGCGAGCGCGCGGGTGTGCGGCTCGATCTCGAACCGGAGGCGCGCGGCGTAGCGCGCGAGCCGCAGCACGCGCGTGGGGTCGTCGATGAAGCTGCGCTCGTGGAGCACGCGCAGCGTGCCCGCGCGGAGGTCCTCCAGCGCACCCTCTACGGAGCGCAGCTCGCCGCGGTCGGGCCCGGCGAGGGGCAACGCGATCGCGTTCACCGTGAAGTCGCGCCGGGCGAGGTCGTCCTCGAAGCTGCCGGGACCCACGTCGGGCAGGGCCCCGGGGGCGGGGTAGGTCTCCGAGCGCCGCTCGGCGACGTCGATGCGCCCGTAGTCCCACGCAACCGAGGCGGTGCCGAAGCGGTCGTGGAGCGTGGGCTCGACGGGATGCCCGTACGCGCGCTCGCTGGGGGAGAGCGACGCGGCGAGCGCCCGCGCGAGCCCGGGCGCGTCGCCGGCGACGGTCACATCGAGCTCGCGCGGCCAGTGGCCGAGGAGCAGGTCGCGCACGGCTCCGCCCACGAGCGCGACGTCCTCGCGCCCGCGCGCCTGGGCGAGCAGCTCGGGGCCGCCCGGAAGGCCGGTGAGGCGGTCGAGCACGTGCTCGACGCTCTGGATCGGGTGCGTGGGCGTCACCGTCCGGCGCTCACGACTCGCGCACGGCGATCCCGGCGGCGGCGAGATGCGCCTTGGCCTGTGCGACCGTGAACCGTCCGTAGTGGAAGATCGACGCACACAGCACCGCGTCGGCACCCGCGCGGAGCGCGTCCACGAGGTGGTCGAGCTCGCCCGCGCCGCCGGAGGCGATCACCGGCACGGCGACCGCGTCGCTGACCGCGCTGGTGAGGGCGAGGTCGTAGCCGTCGTTGGTGCCGTCGCGGTCCATGCTCGTGAGCAGGATCTCGCCGGCGCCGCGCTCGGTGCCCTCGCGCGCCCACCGCACCGCGTCGCGGCCGGTGGCCGTGCGGCCGCCTGCGACGTGCGCCTCCCACGCCTCGCCGGGCGCGGTCTGGCGCGCGTCGATCGCGAGCACGACGCACTGGGCGCCGAACACCTCGGCGAGCTCGTCGATCAGCTCGGGGCGCGCGAGCGCGGCGGAGTTGACCGACACCTTGTCTGCGCCCGCGTCGAGCACCGCCTGGGCGTCGGCGGTGGACCGGATCCCGCCGCCGATCGTGAACGGCACGAACACCTCGTCGGCGGTGTTGCGCGCGAGCTGGGCGATCGTGTCGCGCTTCTCGTGCGTGGCGGTGATGTCGAGGAACACGAGCTCGTCGGCGCCCTCGCGGTCGTAGTGGGAGGCGAGCTCCACGGGGTCGCCCGCGTCGCGTATGTCGACGAATTCGACGCCCTTGACGACGCGGCCGGCGTCGACGTCCAGGCAGGGGATCACGCGCTTGTAGTGCATCGTGCCCACCGTACCGCGGGCGCCTGCGGCGCCGCGGCTGCGCTCAGGCGGCGAGCGCCTGCACCGCCTCGGCGACGGTGAACCTGCGCTCGTACAGGGCGGTGCCGACGATCACGCCGTCGAGGTGCTCGAGCCCGCGCTCGCCGCGCAGCGACGCGACGCGACCGAGATCCTCGAGCGTGCCGATCCCGCCCGAGAGGATCACGCAGCCGTCGCCGACCGCGCCCGACACCCACTCGACCTCCTCGGCGTTCGGCCCGTCCAGCATCCCGTCGCGGTCGATGTTGGTGAACACGAACGAGCGCGCACCGCGCGTGAGCAGGTACGCGAACGCCTCGCGCGCGCGAACCTCGGTCGTCTGGGTCCAGCCGTGCGTGGCGACGAGCCCGCCGCGCACGTCGACTCCGACGAGCACGCGCTCCGGGCCGTGCTCGGCCAGCGCCCGCTCGAGCAGGTCGTGCTCTTCGAAGGCCGCGGTACCGAGGATCACCCGTTCGGCGCCCGCCTCCAGCGCCAGCGCGACCGCCTCGACGGTGCGCAGCCCGCCGCCGTACTGCACGGGCACCTCGCAGGCGGCCGCGATCGCGCGCACGTGCTCGACGTTGACGGGCTCGCCGCGGCGCGCGCC
>JAICYC010000020.1 GCA_025934395.1 Solirubrobacteraceae bacterium
TCGATCTCGTCCATGAAGATGATGCAGGGGCTGTTCTGCTTGGCCTGCTCGAACAGGTCACGCACGCGTGATGCGCCGACGCCGACGAACATCTCGACGAAGTCGGATCCGGAGATCGAGAAGAACGGCACGCCCGCCTCGCCCGCGACGGCGCGCGCGAGCAGCGTCTTGCCGGTGCCGGGCGGCCCGTAGAGCAGCACGCCGGTCGGGATCCGCGCGCCGAGCGCCTGGAACTTCTTGGGGTTCTCGAGGAATTCCTTGATCTCGTGGAGCTCCTCGACCGCCTCGTCGACCCCCGCCACGTCGCGGAACGTGATCTTCGGCGAGTCCGCGGACATGCGTTTGGCGCGCGACTTGCCGAACGACATCACTTTCGAGCCGCCGCCCTGCACCTGGTTCATGAGGAACATCCAGAAGCCGAGGAACAGCAGGAACGGGAGGATGTAGACCAGCAGGTTGAGGAGCGCGTTGCTCTTTTCCGGTTCGACGTTGTAGCTGACCCCCGACTGGCGGAGTTCTTTGATCAGTTCGGGCGCCGCCTGGTCGATGTAGCCGAATTCAGCGGATTCTTTGTTCTTGTACTTGACTTCGAGCGCTTTGCTCTTGTTCTTGAAGGTGACCGACTGGACTTCGTGGTTGGGCAGCTCCGCCGCCACGAGCGTCTGGTAGCTGTGCGGGCGGTGGTTCTGCGAGCCCGGGTTGACCAGTTTGACCGCGAGGAACGCGAGAACGACCACGATCAGGATCGGGAACGCGGCGCTCTTGAAGAAACGGCTCATGGCGTGCTCCGGGTGGTCGTGGCCCCGGTGGAAGTGCTGGTCACCGGTCCCCTAGCGTACCAGGTGATACGTGGCTCCCCCATGGGTTCCGGGGCCCCGAAACGCTCCTTGCGAAGCCCCGAATCAGCCTTCCAGAGCGGCCACGAACGGGAGATTCCGGTGGCGCTCGGCGTAGTCCAGCCCGTAGCCCACGACGAACCGGTCGGGAATCTCGAAACCGACGTAGCGGGTGGGCAGGTCGACCTTGCGGCGCGCGGGCTTCGTGAGCAGCGCGCACACCTCGAGGCTCGCCGGTTCGCGCGAGCCGAGGTTGCGCATCAGGTACTGGAGCGTGAGCCCCGAGTCGACGATGTCCTCCACGATCAGCACATCGCGCCCTTCGATCGCGGCGTCGAGGTCCTTGAGGATCCGCACCACGCCCGAGGAGTCCGTCGCCGACCCGTAGGAGGCGACAGCCATGAAGTCCACCTCGACCGGCACGTCGATGTAGCGCATCAGGTCGCTCAGGAAGAACACCGCACCCTTCAGCACGCCGATCAGCAGCAGCGGCCGGGGATGGGCCCGGTAGTCGTCGGAGATCTGCTCCCCGAGCTCGGCCACGCGCCGCTGCAGCTGCTCGGCGCTCACCAGCACCTCACCGAGTCCGGGCTCCGCTGGGGCGCGCACGGGGGTGGCCACGCACGGAGTCTAGATGGTCGCTCCCACGGCCACGCTCATCGGGCTGGTCGGTCCTGCGCCGCCTCGCTCGCGCGGGGCGGGAGGCGCACCATCCGCAGCCACCCGTCCTCGATCACGGCTCCGGCGAGGCCTCCCACGTGCAGCTCGGCGCGCCCGCCGCGACGGCCGAGCGCGAGCAGCTCGGCGACCCGTCCGCCCGCCTGCGGCACATAGGTCCCCGCGGCCTGCTCGGCGAGCCGCACGACGACCAGGCGCGCGAGCGCGGCGGGCATCTCCGCGAGCCGCGCGATCGCGACCCGCCGCTCCCCCTCGGTGGGGCCGGCGGCGAGCTCGGCGTCGACGAGCCCCTCGAGCAGCTCGGTCTCCTCGCGGAGCAGCTCTGCCGTGCGCAGCACGTTCTCGCGTGCGGCGGGGTGGACGGCGCAGAACGCCGGCACGAGCCCGTCGCGCACGCGGGTGCGCGCGAACGCCGGGTCGGCGTTGGACTCGTCCTCGCGCCAGGAGAGCCCGCGCGCGCGGCAGTAGTCGGCCGTCTGCTCGCGCGTGACCGCCAGCAGCGGGCGCAGCAGCGAGCCTTCCCGCGAGCGCATGCCCAGCAGCGCACGGCGCCCCGGCGAGGCGGCCAGCCGGTAGAGGATCGTCTCGACCTGGTCGGTGGCGGTGTGGCCGCTCGCGAGCAGCGCGCCTGCACGCCGGGCGCTCGCGCCCGCCGCCTCGTAGCGAAGCTCGCGCGCCCAGGCCTGGAGGTTCCCGGGGCGCTCGGAGGCGCGCGGCACCCGCACCACCTCCAGCTCCACGCCGAGCCGGCCGCACAGCTCGCGGCAGCGCTGCTCGTCGCCCGCGGCGCGCTCGCGCAGCCCGTAGTTGACGTGCAGCGCCGACACCGACCCCGCCGGGCGCAGCGCCACGGCGACGTCGAGCATGCAGGTCGAGTCGCGTCCCCCCGAGATCATCGCGAGCAGCGGCTCCGGGCCGTCGAGCAGGCCCCCGCGGGCGACGAGCTCGCGCACGTCGACCTCGGCCATCGGCTACGCGTTCCGCGCGGCGATGAACAGCTCGGTGGGCTCCGAGAAGCCCTTCAGCCGAACCTCGCCGATCAGCTCGAAGCGCATGCCGTGCATGCCCGCGGCGGCGTCGACGACCGGGCGCGTGACGAGCACCTCGCCGCCTCCCGCGCGCGCCACGACCCGCGCGGCCTGGTTGACCTCGCGCCCGAAGTAGTCGCCGTCGCGGTAGAGGGCCTCCCCGTAATGGACGCCGATCCGCGGCGGTGGGCCGTCCGCATCGAGGCCGTCCTGGACCGCGAGCGCCCACTCGGTGAGCGCGACGGGGTCGGACCCCACGACCATCACCTCGTCGCCGAGCGTCTTGATCACGCGTGCGTCGACGGGCAGCCGCTCCGCGACCGCGTCGACGAAGCGCTCCACGGTGTTGACGGCCTCCTCGTCGCCCCGCTCGACCGTCAGGCGCGCGTAGCCGGCCAGGTCGGCGAAGGCGATCGCCACACGCAGGCGGCCCTCTTCGAGCGCCTCGTCACCGAGGTCGGCCTCCATGTGGCCGATCATGTCCTGCTCGACGAAGTGCGACAGCAGGCGGCCGTGCAGGTAGGTCATGAACGGGGATGCGAACGGCAGCACGGCGCGTGTGAGGCCCTCCATCTCCTCCGCGATGTCGACGCTCGGCACGCCGGCGCGCATCAGCGGCTCGTGCACGTAGAGATGGATCAGGCGGACCTCCGCGTCGGCGATCTGCGCGATCACCTGCCCGTAGACCCGCATCAGCTGCAGGAACGCGGGGAGCGGGAACCCGGCGTCGAGCACGGCCGCGGCGTAGCGGAGGATCTGCACGTCTTCGTCGCCGAGGCCGTCGCCGGCGGGCGTGCCGAGCGCCATCGCGGCGAAGATGCGCACGATCAGCTCCGCGTCGAGCCCGCTCTCACGCTCGGCGTCCTCGATCGTGTGGCGCCCCCGGCGCGTGCTGAGCAGGTTCTCGATCGGGCCGATCGCGAGCTGGCCGCTGTCGCTCGCGCGCTTGATCTCCTCGAGCGTGTGCCCGCGTGAGCGCAGCCGCGCCACGACCCGCACGTACGCCTGCGCGGCGGGGGTCCACGTCCCGTCGTATCCGGGCACGAGGCCGAGCGTGAGCCAGCGACGGACCGTGGCGGGCGACACGCCCGCCTGGCTCGCGACCTGGGCGAGCGTCGCGGTGCCCGCCTCGCCGGCTCGATCACCCGTGGACGAGCTCACTCAGGCGTGCGCGCAGTCCGGCGTTCCGGGCGTTCGCATACGCGGGAGTCTAGAGTCGCCGCCGATGGCCGAGCAGCGCACGATCCACCTGCACCCCACCGCGCCGCTCGCCCCCCGCGTGCTGCTGCCCGGTGACCCCGGGCGTGCGCTCGCGCTCGCCCAGGCGCTGCTGTCGGAGCCGCGCATGTTCAACCACAACCGCGGGCTGTGGGGATACACGGGCAGCGCGCCCGACGGTGAGCTGCTGACGATCCAGGCGACCGGCATGGGCGGGCCGTCGGCGGCGATCGTGCTCACGGAGCTCGCCGCCCTGGGGGCTCGCGCGGCGATCCGTGTGGGGACGTGCGGGGCGCTCGACCGCAGCCTCGAGCTCGGCGAGCTGATCCTCGCCGAGCGGGCGCTCAGCGCCGACGGCACCTCGCGCGCGCTCGGCGCCGACGGACACGCGACCGCCGACCCGGCGCTCACCCGCGCGCTCGCAGGCAACGCGCCCGGCGCGCGCGTGGGCGCGGTGGTGACGGTCGACCTGTTCTACGCAGACGGGCTGCCCGCCGGGTCCGACGGCGCGCTCGCCGTGGAGATGGAGGCGGCGACGCTGTTCGCGCTGGGCGCCTCGCTCGGCGTGGCGGTGGGTTGCGCGCTGATCGTCTCCGACACCTTCGACGAGCACGACCGGCGCATCCGCATCGACGCGGATGCGCTCGCGAGCGCGGGCGAGCGGATGGGCGCGGTGGCGCTGGCGGCGCTCTCGCCCTAGGGAGCGCGCTTGCGCGGCGCGGGCGGTTTCTCCGCGCGAGCGCCGCCCCGCGCCCCGGATCTCGCGCCGCCCGAGGGTTTGGCCGTGCGTGTGCGCGCGGCCGCGTCTTTGGCGGCAGCCGTCCTGGCCGCACGAGTGCGTGCGGCGCTGGACGCGGCGGCGCGGGAGGTGGCGGGTTTGCGCGGGGCACCGGACCTGGCGGCTTTCGGGGCGGCGGCGGCAGCGGGGGCTGCGGCGCCCGCGCGCGCGGCCTCCTGCCGGGACGCGCCTCCCCGGGCCGCCGTGAGGAGCACCTTCTCGACGCTCTCGGTGAGCGCGCGCAGCTGCGTCTCGATCGCCGACAGGCGCGCCTCCACGCCGCTCGGCGAGAGCGCGCGGTCGAGGCGATCGACGCCGTCCTCGATCCCCTCGAGGCGGTGGGAGACCGAGCGCAGCCTGCGCGTGAGACGTTCGATGTCGGCGGCGGACGGCAGGTTGAGCGCGCCGAGCGCCGCCTCCTGTGCCTGGGTGGCCTTCTCGCGTGCGTCGAACGCGCGACCGACCGCGCCGGTGAGGAGCGGGCTTTCGAGCAGGTCCGAGAGCGCCTTGCCGAGCCGGTCCTCCGTGTTGCTGCCGAGGCGCTCGCGGAGCGCCTTCGCGACGTTGCCCGGGTCGGACATGCGCAGAAGGATACGGTGCCACAGTGCCCGACCGCCTGTTCGTGTTCATCCAGCTCGAGTTCCCCTGGGCGCTCGGGCCGGCGGACGGCCGCTATCTGCTGCGCGCGGGGCCGGAGGCGGACGCCGAGCACGTGGTGGTGCTGGGCACGCTCGGCGCCCCGCGGCTCCCGATACCCGCCGCGCGACCGCCGCGCTGGCGCTCGCGCCGGGAGCCGGAGGCCTCGCCGGAGCCGGCGCCCGTGACGACCACGCGGGCGACGGTGATCGACCCGGTGCCGCTGTCGGCGGAGAGCCAGGCCCGTGCGTGGCTGGCGGACCTCGACCGCGAGCACGAGATCGCGAGCGCCACGGCGGTGCTCAACCGGGTGCTGCACCTGCACCGCCTGTCGGCCGCCGACCCCTACGTGCACGAGGTCTCCCCCGCGCAGGCGCTCGTGATCCGTGCGGGCTGGGGCGTGGGCGAGCAGGTCGCCGACGGGACGTGGCTGCACGCGCGCGAGCTCGACGCCACGCCGCGCACGGGGCGCAGGCGCTCGCGCCGCGACCGCTCGGCGGCGCTGCGCCCGCAGGAGCGCCTGGCGATGCTGCTCGGCGGCCGGGTGGGGTCGCTCATGTGCGAGGAGCACGTGCTGCGTGCGCGCCTGGACCTCGACGCGGGGCGCCTCGCGCACGCGGCGGTCGAGCTCGACGCAGCGTACGCGCTCGCGCTGCCGGAGCTGCACGGCGAGCGCCGCCACGACCTCTCCGTGCGCCTTGCGGAGCTCGAGAAGCTGCAGCCGCAGGTGCGGGAGCTCGCGCGGGGCGCGCTCGCAGCGGTTTCCGCAAGCGCCGGCGAGCAGCCGGCGCCGCCCGACGAGGAGGCGCTCGCGCACCTGCTCGGGCGGCTCGAGGCGGCGCTCCGCGCCCGTACCGCAGCGGGGTTTAACCTGGCATGAGCATGGACCCCACCCGCACCGCGGTCGGCACCTGGAGCGGCGGCCGCTTCATGCACTTCGGCGAGCCCGTGGACGACGAGCGGCTGCTCGCGCTGCTGCGACCGGGAGACGGGATCGACACGGTGATCACCGCCGACGCATACGGCGCCGGCGAGGCCGACTCGCTCCTCGGCCGCGCGCTCGCGGGGGTCCCACGGGAGAGCTACTGCCTCGTGGGGGCGATCGGTCACGACTTCTACGAGGGGGAGCGCGAAGGGGCGAAGGGGTTCCCGCGCTTCACCGACCAGCGGCTGCGCGGCGAGCGCGACTACGCGTCCTACGTCCGGATGGCGGCCGAGCGCAGCCTCCAGCGATGCGGCGTGGAGCGCTTCGACGTGCTGATGCTGCACAACCCCGACCGCGTCGGGTATCGCAGCGAGGCGGTGTGGGAGGGGTTGCGCGCGGTGCGCGACGACGGCCTCGCGCGGGCGCTGGGGATCGCACCCGGGCCCGCCAACGGCTACACGCTCGACGTGATCGAGTGCTTCGAGCGTTTCGGGGAGCTGATCGACTGGGCGATGATCATCCTCGGGCCGCTCGAGCCGTGGCCGGGGGAGCTCGTGCTCGACGCGGCAGCGGCGAGCCGGGTGGGCGTGATCACGCGCGTGGTGGACTACGGCGGCCTCCTCCACGACGACGTCCTGCCGGGGGCGGAGCTCGCCGAGCGCGACCACCGCAGGTTCCGCCCGGACGGCTGGATCGAGGCGGGACGCGAGCGGTTGGAGCTGATGCGCCCGCTCGCGCAGCGTCACGGGCTGTCGATGCTGCAGCTCGCGTGCGCGTGGAACCTCGCGCACGAGGCGGTGCGCTGCGTCGCCCCGACGCTGATCCAGGAGATCGGCCCCGGTGCGAGACCGATCGAGGAGAAGCGCGCGGAGCTGGCCGCCGTGGACGCGAGCCCGCTCACCCGGGCCGAGGTCGATGCGATCCGCGGCATCGGAGACAACACCGGGTGCATGACGCTGAAGGGCGCGAGCACCGAACACGAGGGCCCCGGCCGGGCGGACCGCTGGGGACTGGACGACCGGCTCGCCGCCGTGGCGTCGCGGTGGGGCATCGAGCCCGCGCACGACCTCGCAGTCGTCGCGGGCGCGGCCGTGAACAGCGACTGATCGGGGGCGGGATGAGCGTGGACGTCGAGGCGATCAAGCAGGGTCACAGGGCGATGTGGACGGCGGGCGACTATCCGACGATCGCCAAACGCATCGAGAGCGTCGCGGGCGTGCTGGTCGAGCGAGTCGGCGCGACGGGCGGCGTCGACCTGCTCGACGTGGCGACCGGGACGGGCAACGTGGCGATGCTCGCAGCGGGCGCCGGCGCGAGCGTGACAGGCCTCGACCTCACACCGGCGCTGCTCGAGGTGGCGCGTCGCAGGGCCGCCGAGGCGGGCGCGCAGATCGAGCTCATCGAGGGCGACGCGGAGCAGCTCCCCTTCCCCGACGGCTCGTTCGACCGGGTGACCTCGTGCTTCGGGGTGATGTTCGCGCCGCGCCAGGAGGTCGCCGCGCGCGAGCTCGTTCGCGTGGCGCGGCCGGGCGCGAGGATCGCCGTCGCAGCCTGGACGCCGGAGGGGTTCGTCGGGAGGAGCTTCCGCGTCTCCGCCGGGCACCTGCCCCCGCCGCCGCCCGAGCTGAAGCCGCCGGTTCTGTGGGGTCAGGAGGACCATGTGCGCGCGCTGTTCGCAAACAGCGGCGGCGAGGTCACCTGCGAGCGCCGAACGGTTCGCTTCGAGGGCGCTTCGATCGCGGCGTGGCTCGACGAAGACGAGAAGCTGCTGGGGCCTGCGGTGATGGCGAAGGCCGCGCTCGAGCCGCAGGGTCTCTACGAGCCGCTGCGCGAGGACATGGTGTCGCTCTACGAAGAGGTCAACGAAGCGGACGACGGCGGCTTCCGCACCGAGGCGGAGTACCTGCTCACCCTCGTGCAGCTGCCCGCGTGAGGGCCGGGATGGTTAGCGGAACACCGGGGCGGGCAGCATGAGCGGGATGGACGCCACGAGCAGCCCTGTTCCGACGGTCCCGCTCGGCGGCGCCGTGCAGATACCGCAGCTCGGGTTCGGCGTGTTCCAGGTGCCGCCCGCGGAGACCGCCGAGGCTGTCGCGCATGCGCTCGAGGCCGGCTACAGGCACATCGACACCGCTGCGGCGTACCGCAACGAGCGCGGCGTCGGCGAGGCTGTGCGCGCCTCCGGGATCGCTCGCGAGAACGTGTTCGTGACGACCAAGTGCTGGAACGAACAGCAGGGGTACGAGGCCTCGCGCGCGGCGTTCGACGCGAGCGAGGCACGCCTCGACGTCGGCGCGCTCGACCTCTACCTGATCCACTGGCCGGTCCCCTCGCAGGACCTCTACCTCGACACGTGGCGCACGTTCTGCGAGCTCCAGGACGAGGGCCGGGTGCGCGCGATCGGCGTGTCGAACTTCCAGCCCGCCCACCTGCGCCGGGTGGTGGAGGAGAGCGGCCGCACCCCGGCGATCAACCAGATCGAGCTGCACCCCTACTTCCAGCAGGCGGAGCTGCGCAGGGTGCACGCCGAGCTCGGGATCGTCACCGAGTCGTGGAGCCCGCTCGCCCAGGGAGCCGTCCTCGAGGATCCCGCGATCGTCGCGATCGCGGGCGCCCACGGCAAGACACCGGGGCAGGTCGTGATCCGCTGGCACCTGCAGCTCGGCTGCGTCGTGATCCCGAAGTCGGTCACGCCGTCGCGGATCCGGGAGAACTTCGACGTGCTCGACTTCGAGTTGAGCGACGCCGAGATGGAGGCGATCGAGGACCTCGACTCGGGGCGCCGCATCGGACCCGACCCGGACGTGTTCGTCAGCCCTTAGCGCGGGGCCACCGCCCGGTCAGCCGCGCGAGCCGAGCGCGGCGAGGAGCGCCTCCAGCTCCTCCACGACGTCCCCCCGCAGCCGCACGCAGGCGATCTCGTCGAGCGGCGTGGGACCCTGCGTGAGGATCGCCACCGCACCGCCGCGCTCGCGTGTGAGCGTCGGCAACCCCGCCACGGGGTGCACCTCGAGCGAGCTGCCGATGCACAGCAGCAGGTCGGCTCCTTCGCACAGCTCGCGCGCACGGGCGAACGCGGCCTGCGGCAGCAGCTCGCCGAACAGGACCACGTCGGGCTTGAGCGGCTCGCGGCAGGCCTCGCACCGCGGCACCCCGTCGGGCTCGGAGGCGATCCGCGCACGTGCCTGCTCGAGCGCGATCGCCTCGCCGCAGCCGAGGCACGAGCTGGTGGCGATGCTGCCGTGCACCTCCACGAGCTCGCGGGTGCCCGCACGGCGATGGAGCATGTCGACGTTCTGCGTGATCACGCCGTCGAGCAGCCCGCGGCGCTCGAGCTCGGCGAGCGCGGCGTGGGCGCCGTTGGGACGCTTCTCGGTCAGGCTCGCGAAGCGCTCGCCGTAGAAGCCCCAGAAGCGCGCGGGGTCGGCGCGGAACGCGTCGATGTGCGCGACCTCGGTCGGGTCCACGCGCTCCCACAGGCCCGTCCCGGGTGACCGGAAGTCGGGGATCCCGGAGGGCACCGAGATCCCTGCGCCGGTGAGCGCCACGACCGAGCCCGCCTCCCGGATCAGCGCTGCGAGCCGCCCGGTCGCCCGGCCGTCGGGGGACAGGGTCCCGGCCGGCGCACAGGCGCGGCCGGCGATCGTCTCGGCCCCCGGCAACTCAGCTGCCCTTGAACGCGGGCTCGCGTTTGCCGAGGAACGCGGCGATCCCCTCCTTGGCGTCGCCGCTGGCGAAGACCTCGGCGAACGCGCGCTTCTCCTCCTCGACGCCCTGGTCGAGGTCGCCCGCGCCGGAGACCCGCTTGATCTGGGCGACGGCGAGCGGCGCCTGGCGGGCGAGCTTGCGTGCCCACGCGAGCGCCGTGTCGAGCAGCTCGTGATCGTCCACGAGCCGGCTGGCGAGGCCCAGCTCGAACGCTTCGTCGGCGAGCACGGGGTCGCCGACGAGGTTCATCTCGAGCGCCTTGCTCGTGCCGACCAACCGCGGCAGCCGTTGCGTGCCACCGAAGCCCGGGATGATGCCGAGCTTGATCTCGGGCTGGCCGAACGTCGCGGAGCGTGCGGCGATCCGCACGTCGCACGCCATCGCGAGCTCGCAGCCCCCGCCGAACGCGAGGCCGTTCACGGCAGCGATCGTCACGACGGGGCCCTCGCCGAGCTCTTTGAAGAGCGCGTGGGCACCGTCGATCAGCGCGGCGCCCGAGGTCTCGTCCATCGAGGTGAACGCCTTGATGTCAGCCCCTGCGCAGAACAGGAACGGGTTCGAGGACGCGATCACGAGCGCGCGCACGCCGGCGCCCTTGGCCTTGTCGTAGACCTTGCGGAGATCCTCGACCACCTGCGGCGAGATCGAGTTCATCTGGCCGTTGGCGAGCCACGCGATCGCCACGCCGTCGGCGCGCGTCTCGAGCTTGATCACCTCGGCGGGCTGCTCGGCATCAGGCTGCGGGTAGGCATAGAAGCCCTGGCCCGTCTTCTGCCCGAGCCGCCCCTGGGCGACGAGCCGTCGCAGGATCGTGGGCGGCTGGAAGCGCTCGCCGTAGCGCTCCTGCGCGTTCTCCATCCGCTCGAGGATCGTGTCGAGGCCCTCGCTGTCGGCCTTCATGAACGGGGGCATGAGGCCGCGGCGGGGATCGAGCCCCGCGCCCGCCATCATCCCGAAGTCGATGTCGCGGTGGGTGGCGACGCCCTCCTCGAGCACGAGGCACGCCTCGATCAGCGTCTTGAGGCTGAGCATCTCCACGAGCTCGGCCACGTCGGGCTCGTTCTTGCCGTCGATGTTGGGCTCGCCCTGGGGGTCGTAGAACCCGTTGCCGCCGGTCTTCGCGCCGAGCTTGCCGTCGGCGACCAGCTTCTGCATCCCCTTGGGCACGTAGAAGCGTTCCTCGCCGTAGGAGTCGACGAGGTGCTCGGCGACGTGCAGGACCGTGTCGAGCCCGAGCAGGTTCACGAGGTAGTACGGGCCCACGGGGACCACACCGGCCGCGCCGACGCCCTCGTCGATCGCTTTGATCGAGAGGTCCTTCTCCTCCTGCTCGCGCCAGACCTCGGAGATCCCCGAGTTGAGGATCCGGTTGACCACGAAACCGGGAACCTCGGCGCAGGTGATCGGCTGCTTGCGGATCGCCTGCGCGAACGTGAGCGCGGCGGTGACGGTCTCCGCGGAGGTCTCTTCGCCCTCCACGATCTCCACGAGCGGCATGATCGAGGCGGGATAGAAGTAGTGGAAGCCGATCACCTTCTCCGCCCGCAGCGTCGCTTCGCCCATCTCGGTGATCGAGAGCGAGGAGGTGTTCGAGGCGAGGATCGCGTGGCCGGGCGTGGCAGCATCGAGCTCGGCGAACACGGCCTGCTTGATGTCCATCCGCTCGGGCACCGCCTCGACGACGAAGTCGACGTCCCCGAAGCCCTCGTAGGAGGTGGTGCCGTGGATCCGGCCGAGGATCTCCTCGATCTGCGCATCGGCCTGCTCGGCGGTGATCCTGCCCTTCTCGGCGAGTTTGCCCACCTGTCCGGAGGTGACGTTCCGCGCCTCCTCGAGGCCCGCCTGCACGAGCGTCTCGTCGATGTCCTTGAGCACCACGGGGATCCCCGCGGCGGCGATCGTCTGGGCGATCTGGCCGCCCATCGTCCCTGCACCCACCACAGCGGCCTTGAACACGAACATGCTTGAGTCTCCTTGCTGGATCGACGCGGGAGCCTAGCGGGCCGCACCTCTCGGCCCCGTCGCGGGTTGCAATGGTCACACGAGCTGGGGGTAGGGAGAAGAACATGAGCACGAGATCGATACGACAGACCCGAGCGCTGCGCGCAGGACCGCGGCGAGCGCGCGTGCTGCTGGCGGCCGCGGCCGCCATCGCGAGCACGCTCGTGGCCGTTCCGGCGGCACACGCCGCCACACCGCCCTCGGTGACCACCGGTGGGGCGACGAGCGTGACCTACGCCACGGCGACGCTCCACGGCTCCGTGAACCCGCAGGCCAGCAACACCTCCTACTACTTCCAGTACGGGCTGACCCGCCAGTACGGCGGCCAGACGGCGATCGCCGACGCGGGCGCGGGCACGAAATCGGTCCCGGTCGCCCTCGCGATCTCGGGCCTGCAGCCGCTGAGCGTGTACCACTACCGCCTCGTCGCCGTGAACGCCGCGGGCGCGACGATCGGCAAAGACCAGAGGCTGCTCACCAAGCGCGTTCCGCTGTCGCTGGCGATCCTCGTCTCGCCCAACCCGCTCACCTTCGGCGGCACCGCGACGGTGCAGGGCACGCTGTCGGGCACCGGCAACGCCAGCCGCCAGGTCGTGCTCCAGGCGAACGCGTTCCCGTTCACCGCGGGCTTCGTGCCGCTGGGCAACCCAGAGGTCACTACCTCGACCGGCAGCTTCTCGTTCCCCGTGGTGGGTCTCGCACAGGTGACGCAGTTCCGTGTCGTCACCAACACCAACCCGCCCGTGATCAGCCCGGTCGCCACCGAGAACGTGGCCGTGCGGGTGGTGAGCCACATCAGACGCACACGGCGTCACGGTTTCGCGCGCTTCTTCGGCACCGTGACCCCCGCCGAGCCCGGGATGCAGGTGGGCGTGCTGCGGACCGTGCGCGGCCGCGGGGTGCTCGCAGGCGGCACGGTGCTCCGGCCGTTGAGCGCGACCAGCTCGGGCTTCAGCAAGATCGTGCGCGTGCACCGCGGCGTCTACCGCGTGCTCGTACGGGTCACGACGGGCGCGCAGGTGTCGGCGTACGGGCAGCCTCTGGTGATCCGCTAGCGGCCGGGCGCGGGGCGAGGGCGCCCCGAGATCGGCAAGCCCCGGGAGGGCCGGATCCGGCCCTCCCGGCGCGCCCTACGCCGGAACTGCGGTGGGCTCCTCCACCCTCCGCGGCAGCAGCGTTTCGCGCGCGATCACGAGCCGCTGGATCTGCGAGGTGCCCTCGTAGAGCTGCATGATCTTCGCGTCGCGGAACAGCTTCTCCACGGGGTACTCCTTGATGAAGCCGTAGCCGCCGTAGACCTGGACGGCGTCGGTTGCCACCTTCATTGCGGTGTCCGCCGCGAAGCGCTTGGCGTGCGAGGAGACGAGCGTGTTGCGTTCGCCGTTGTCGAGCATCGCCGCGGACTTCCACGTGAGCAGCCGGGCCGCTTCGACCTCGGTGGCCATGTCGGCGATCATGAACTGGATCGCCTGGTGCATCGCGATCGGCACGCCGAACTGGACGCGTTCCTTGGCGTAGTCCACGGCGAACTCCATCGCCGCGCGCGCGATCCCGGTGGCCATCGCCGCCACGCCCGGACGCGTGCGGTCGAGCGTCATCATCGCGAGCTTGAAGCCCTTGTTCTCCTCGCCGAGCAGGTTCTCCGCGGGGACCTCCACGTCGTTGAAGGAGATCGTCGCGGTGTTGGAGGCACGCTGCCCGAGCTTGTCCTCCTTCTTGTCCACCACCACGCCCCAGTCGCGCTCCACGACGAACGCCGAGATGCCGCGGTGCCCCGCGTCCTTGTCGGTCTTCGCGTACACCGTGTAGAAGTCCGCATAGCCGCCGTTGGTGATGAAGCACTTCGAGCCGTTGATGACGTACTTGTCACCCTTCTTGACGGCGGTGGTGCGCATGCCGGACACGTCGGAGCCGGCGTCCGGCTCGGTCAGGCAGAACGACGCCAGCTTCGGCGATTCGGTGAGCGCGCCCAGGTACTTCTTCTTGACCTCCTCGGAGCCGCCCAGCGCGATCGGCGCGGTGGCGAGGCCGTTGCAGCCGAGCGAGGTCTGGATGCCCGAGCAGCCCCAAGAGAGCTCCTCCTCGATCAGGCAGCCGTCGAGGTAGCTCGCGCCCGCCCCGCCGTACTCCTCCTCGATGTGGCTGTTCATCAGGCCCACATCCCAGGCCTTCTGGATGATGTCTTCGGGCCACTGGCCCGACTTGTCGTACTCCCAGGCGACCGGGCGGATCTCTTTGACAGCGAAGTCGTGCGCCATCTCGCGCAGGTTCTTCTGCTCGTCTGTGAGCGTGAATTCGACCATTCTCGGCTTCTCCTGATGGGTGGCGCAGAACACTAGATTGACTGGTCAGTCAATCCCGCCCGCTGAGGGTAGCGGAGCGCTGCCCGATCGGCAACAATCAGCGCCGTGCACAGCCCCATCCCGACGGTCGTGCTCGGGATCTCGGAGAACGGCCTCAGCTTCGTGGTGTTCGGCACGGTGGCGTTCTCGCTGGTGATGTGCGTGCTGCTGCTCGTCACGCGCGGGAAGGACAGCATGTACGACCAGATCGGCCAGGGCGGCCTCTCGCGCGAAAGCGACTTCGAGGACGCCGGCGCGAGCGGGAACCACCGGCCGGCGGACTCCGCTGCGGCGGCCGCCGAGCAGGAGCGCGAGGTGCGCCAGATGCTCCACGCACGCAGCGAGCGGCTCGTGCGCCGCGGGGAGGCGCCGCTCGACATCGACGCAGAGGTCGAGCGCCTGCTCGGCTCGGATGCGCCAGGTCCCGGGGCCGGCGGCGGCGCGGCGGAGGGGGAGCGCAAACACGACCCCGCGCTCGCCGAGGAGGTCCGCCAGCTCGTCGTCGCGCGCAACGAGCGCCGCGAGCGCCAGGGCCTCGAGCCGCTCGACGTCGACGCCGAGGTGAAGCGCACGCTGTCCGAGCTCGACCCGTGATGAGCCCGCCGGGATCGACCACTCACTCGATGGCGTCTGGTATGAAGCGCCCATGACAAGCGTGCGGCGCTTCCAGATCGACGAGCTCACCCTTCGGCCGGGGACGTACTTCAACCCCGAGACCGAGATCATGATCGTCGTCGACGACTCGCCGGAGGTCGACCACGAGATCTTCGAGAGCGAAGAGCTCGAGAGCACCGAGTGGGTGCTCATCGCCGAGGACATCCCGCTCGACGAGAACCTGCGCGACGACCTCGTGGAGCGCTTCCAGCGCTCCCACCAGGAGGGCGCCGACATGCTCGACGACGGCGACGACCTCGGCGACGAGGACGAGGACGACGGCGACGGCGACGAGGACGAGGACGAGGAGGACGAGCTCGACGGCGTCGAAGAGCTCGGCTTCGAGGAATGAGCTCACGGCGGCGTCCCCGCCGCCGAAACTGACGACGGGCCGGGCGTGTTAGGAGGGGCGTGGCCGCACCCCCCGAGGCCCCGCGTGCAAGCGCACCTGCGCCCCGCCTCCACGCCGCGCGTAGCATCGGCGCGATGCGCCCCCGCCGCATCCTCGCGCTCTGCTCGCTCACCCTCGCGTGCGGGTTGACGGCCCTCGCGGGTGCCGCGGGCGCGCCCGGCAGCGCCGCCGCCGCGCGCGCCGCCCATCACGCGCGGGCGGCGAAGGCGCTGAGCGTCCCCACGGCGCTCGCACGACTGCTCGCCTCGGGTTCGATCGAACAGAGCGCATACGCGCGCTACACCGCTGCCTACAGCGCTGCGACGAGATCGCTCTCGCGCCTGTCGGGCACGCGCAGGAGCGAGCTCGGCGCCGTGCTCGCCAACCTTCGCGCGATCGCTGCGGCGGGCGGGTTCATCCCCTCGCGCCTGCCCGCGCTGTTCCTCACGCTGGAACGCAACCGCCAGTGGTGGACCACCGAACCCCTGCTCTCCAGCGGCGAGCGCGTGAGCTTCCCCGGGAGCAAGATCGTCTGGGAGTACTACACGGGCCAGGGCGTGGAGATCCAGTGGCTGGGGACGTTCGGCGAGGCCAACGGCTTCTACGGCAACCACGAAAACACCAACCTCCGCCAGCTGCTGGGCGAAGTGCTGCCGCTCGCCACCCAGCGCGCCGGCGGGCTCGCATGGGAGTACCTGTTCCGTTTCGACGGCGGCGTCCCGCCCTGGACGAGCGGCCTCTCCCAGGGCACGGCGCTGCAGGTGCTCGCCCGCTCGTGGTCGCGCTTCAAGGAACCCGCGCTGCTGCAGGCGGCGCAGAAGGCGCTGGGCATCTTCCAGCGCACGCCGCCCCAGGGCGTGCGCGTGAGCACCGCGGCGGGAGCGGAGTACGCCGAGTACACCTACACCCCCGGGGACCGCATCCTCAACGGCTTCATCCAGTCGCTCGTGGGCCTCTACGACTACACCTCGATCACCAAGGACCCGCTCGGGCTGAAGCTCTTCGAAGCGGGCGACGCGGAGGCGCGGGCAGAGGTTCCCCACTACGACACCGGCGCCTGGTCGCTGTACGACCAGCACGGCGAATCCAACCTCAACTACCACGAACTGCTGACCGAATTCCTCCAGCACCTGTGTGAACGCACGCGCGGCGGGTTGCCGCTCACCACCGCGAGCCCGCCGCCCGCGGGCGCCCCGACCTCGCCCACGACGACGCCCACCACGACGCCCGGCACCACGCCGACGACGACCACGACCACGGGCGGTGGCTCCCCCGCCCCCTCCGCGCGGGCCGCCGGGAGCACGCCCGCGGCGGCGGTCCCCGGCGACTCGATCTACTGCACGACCGCTCAACGCTTCACCGCGGACCTGAGGACGCCGCCGAAGGCCACGATCCTGACCACCAAGCTCCGCGGCGGAACGCGCGCGGGCGTGCAGATCTCCCTCTCGAAGATCTCCAGCGTCACGATGACCGTGCGCCAGGGCTCGCGGACCGTTGCCCGCAACGGCGCGATCCTCGAACGCGGCCGCCCGAAGCTGCTGTGGGTCACCCCATCCTCAGGTGGGACGTTCACCGTCACGATCGCCGCGCGCGACCTCGCGGGCAACTTCTCCACGACCAGCGCGACCGTCGTGGTGAGCCACCACTAGCGGCACCCCACGCACCTAGACTTGGTGTCGGTGAGCACGACCGCAGCCACTTCGGCGCCGCGACGCGCCCGATGACGCGCGTGATCGCCGCGTGGCGGAACCTCGAGGCCGAGGGCCGGCCCGCGGTGTTCGCCGCGCTCGGGCTGTTCGTGGCGATGTTCCTGCCCTGGTACAGCAAGAGCGACACGGTGGTGGTGGAAAAGGCCAGCAAGGCGGGCCACGCGGCGGCGCTCGCCAGCCAGACGAGCCTCAACGCGTTCCAGGCGTTCTCGTTCGTGGAGGCCGCCGTGCTGCTCGTCAGCGGCGGGGTGCTGCTGCTGCTGTTCAAGCGCGCCGAGGGCGCGCACTTCCGCATGCCGGGCGGCGACGGCGCCGTCGTGATGGCGGCCGGCGCGTGGGCTGCGGTGCTCGTCTTCTACCGGCTGATCGACAAGCCCGGGCTGCAGGGCAACCAGCGCGTGACCGCCACCGTCGGCGTCGAGTGGGGCATCTTCGTCGCGCTGCTGCTCGCGATCGGGCTCGCGTACGCCGGGCATCGCATGCGCCTCGCCTCCCGCCCGGAACCGCCGCTTCGCGCCTCGCACCGCAGGCGGCCCCGCCGGCCCGAACGGGCCGAACGGCCGGAACGGCCCGAAGCTCCCGAACGCCCCGACCCGCCCCTCCCCGCCGACGGGCCCCCGACCGAAGCGACCGAGGCGCTGCGCACGGCATCCGCGCGGGCGGGCTCGAGCGCGCCCGTGCCGGCGCGCGCGCCCGGCGGGCGGACACGCGAGCGCTTCCCCCCCGCGCCGCCCGCCCGCTCGTCGGGGGAGCAGCTCTCGTTCGAGGATCCGCCCGCGCACACCGAGTGACGCGCGCTCGCCGCGCGGCGAGCCGCCACCTATCATGGCGCTCACGATGCCCGCTGAGCCCACGCCCGTCCCCGAGTCCGTGTCCGCGATGGCCGAGGGCCTGCGCGAGGTGGGCTACCTGCCGGGCGAGTCCACCGCGCTGGTGTCCTACCTGGCCACCAAGCTCGGCAAGCCGGTGCTCGTGGAGGGGCCGGCCGGGGTCGGCAAGACCGAGCTCGCCAAGGCGCTCTCGCGTCACCTCGGGCGCGAGCTGGTGCGCCTGCAGTGCTACGAGGGCCTGGACGAGGCCAAGGCGCTGTACGAGTGGAACTACCGCAAGCAGCTGCTGCGGATCCAGGCCGAGGCGTCGGGCACGGGCTGGGACGCGGTTCAGGAGGACATCTTCGGCGAGGAGTTCCTGCTCGCGCGCCCGCTGATGACGGCGATCTCCTCGCCCGAGCCGGTGGTGCTGCTGATCGACGAGATCGACAAGACCGACCAGGAGTTCGAGGCGATGCTGCTCGAGGTCCTGTCCGACTTCCAGATATCCATTCCCGAGCTCGGCAGGGTGCGGTCGCGCACGCACCCGATCGTCCTGCTCACCTCCAACAACTCGCGCGAGCTCACGGAGGCGCTCAAGCGCCGCTGCCTGTACCTCTGGCTCGACTACCCCGCCCTGGAGCACGAGCTCGAGATCGTGCGCCTGCACGCGCCCGAGCTCTCGGAGACGGTGGCGCGCCGGCTGGTCGAGGTGATCGGGATGGTGCGCGAGCTCGACCTGAAGAAGCCGCCGTCGATCGCCGAGTCGATCGACTGGGCGCGCGCGCTGCTGCTGCTCGGCGTGCAGGACATCGACGCCGACACCTTCACCGAGACGATGTCGGTGATCGTCAAGCACCGCACCGACATGGACGTCGTCGCCGATCGCGTCGGCCTGCGGCTGAGCGCGCCGGCCGATGTTGCCTGACGAGGACGCTGGAGCAGCCGGCCGGGGCCCCAAGGCGGCCTCCGACGGGGTCGACCGGAGCTCCACGCCGGCGTCGCGCGGCCTGCCGGCGCGGATCCTCGAGCTCGGCGAAGAGCTGCGCCGCGAAGGCGTCGCGGTCGGGACCTCGGAGATGCTCGACGCGTTCGCGGTGCTCGGCGAGGTGAGCTGGACCTCGCAGGAGGACTTCCGCGAGGCGCTCGCCGCGACGCTCGCCAAGAGCCAGGAGGACAGGCGCGTGTTCGAGCTCGTGTTCGATCGGTTCTTCTTCCGCGCGGTGGAGATCGCCGCCGCGCGCGAGGGGGTGCGCGAGGAGGGCGCGCTCGAGCTCGGCGAGCTGTCCGCCGAGGAGCTCGACGCCCTGCGCGAGCAGATCGCCGCCGCGCTGCGGGACGGCAGCGAGGGCGCGATGCGAGACCTCGCGCGGATGGCGATCGCCGCGTTCGCGCGGCGCCAGGAGGGCTCCGGCGTGATCGGCGTCGACGTGCAGCGGATCCGCCGCGCTCTGGGCCTGCGCGCGGAGCCCCAGCCCGAGCTGCCGGAGGGCGACCCCCGCCGCGACGGGCTCCCGCGCGATCAGCTGCGCCGCTTCGAGGCGCTGTTGCGGCGCGAGCTCGAACGCGCGCAGATCGAGCGCACCGGCCAGCTGCCCCCCTCGCGCCCGCTCGGCGAGCTCGACCGCGCGCTCCCCTCGGGCCCGCTCGCCGACCTGGCGGCCGTCCACCGCGTGGTGGCCCAGCTGCGCAGACGCCTCGCCACGCAGGGGCTGCAGATGCGCGGGCACCAGCGCCACGCACACGTGGACGTGCGTCGCACGATGCGCGCCTCGCTGCAGACCGGCGGCGTGCCGGTGGAGCTGAAGTTCCGTCCCAAGCGCCCCAAACGACCGGAGATCTACGTGCTGTGCGACGTGTCCACGAGCGTCACCTCCGCGTCGGTGTTCTTCCTGTCGGTGCTGCACGCGCTGCACGACACGTTCCGCAAGATGCGCTCGTTCGTGTTCATCGAGCGGATCTCCGAGGTCACCGACATCTTCGAAGGCGAGCGCGAGTTCAAGACCGTCAGCGAACGAATCAGCAACGACGCGGGCGTGGCGGACATCTCCGGCTACACGGACTACGGGCGTGTGTGGTCGGAGTTCCTCCAGGAGGTCGAGGACGACCTGCACCCGCGGGCCACCGTGATCGTGCTCGGCGACGCGCGCACCAACGGACGGGACCCGCGCGCGGACGTGTTCGCGCAGATCGCCTCGCGCGCCGGTCGCACGTTCTGGCTGAACCCCGAGCCGCACCTGTACTGGAACTACGGTGACTCGGTGATCGCCGCCTACGAGCAGCACTGCAAGGCGTTCGAGTGCTGGACGACCGCGCAGCTCGAGGACTTCGTGCGCGCGCTGACACGGCCCGTGGTTGCCGCCTAGAGCGGTGAGCCCCGCCTCGCGATAGCATCGAGCAACGAGCGAACACAACCAGGGGGGCTGGCGGTAGGCCGGCTGAGATGACGCCCTGGAGCTGGTACCGGCGTCGACCCTTTGAACCTGTGGGGTAATGCCCGCGGAGGGAGCGTGGTCGGAACCGAACTGCAAAGCCGTCGCGTCGCGAGAGCGCAGAGCGCAGGCGACACCGACGGGCTGGCGCTGCGCGACGTGCGGCGCGTGTTCGTGCACGGGCGCACCGAGCTCGTCGCGCTCGACGGCCTCACGCTTGCCGCGCGCGGCGGCGAGGTCCTCGCGGTGGTCGGGCCCAGCGGATGCGGCAAGAGCACGCTGCTGGAGCTCGTCTGCGGGCTCCAGCGCCCCGACGGCGGCTCGGTGCGCTCCGCTCCCGCGGTGCTGATGCCCCAGCGCGACCTGCTGCTGCCGTGGCTGAGCGCCGTCGAGAACGCGTCGCTGGCGCTGCGGATCGCAGGGCGCTCGCGCAGCGCCGCGAGCACCAGCGCGAGCGCTCTGTTCGAAGAGCTGGGGCTGGACGGCTTCCAGGACGCGCGCCCGCACGAGCTCTCCGGGGGCATGCGCCAGCGGGTCGCGTTCGTGCGCACGCTGCTGGCCGGCAAGCCCGTGTTGTGCCTCGACGAGCCGTTCGGCGCCCTCGATGCGATCACCCGCGCGGAGATGCAGGACTGGCTCGCCGGCGCGCTCGCACGCGAGCCGCGCACCGTGCTGCTCGTGACCCACGACGTCGAGGAGGCGGTGCTGCTCGCCGACCGCGTCGCGATCCTCTCTCCGCGGCCGGGGCGTGTGCTCGACGTGCTCGCCACCGAGATCCCGCGCCCGCGCACCCGCACCGACCCGGCCGTCGTGGGCCTGCGCGAGCGGGCCCTGCGCGCGCTCGCGGACGGAGCCCGCGGGTGAGGGCGAGGGCGCTAGCGCTCGCGCCCGCCGCACTCACGGTGGTGCTGCTGCTCGGGGCGTGGGAGGCCTACGTGCAGATCGCGGGCGTCGAAGAAGCCGTCCTGCCCGCGCCCCACGCCGTCGCGAGCACGCTCTGGAGCGACCGCAGCCTGATCGCGCACAACTTCGCGGTCACCGCCGAGGAGGTCGTGCTGGGCCTCGCGCTCGCGCTCGCGGGCGGCCTCGCGCTTGCCGTCACGGTGCACCTGCTGCCGTGGGCGCGGCGCGCCGTGTACCCGCTGCTGGTGGGCTCCCAGGCCGTGCCGGTGCCCGTGATCGGGGTGCTGCTCGTGTTCTGGTGGGGGTTCGGCCTGCTGCCCAAGCTCGCCGTGATCGCCCTGATCTGCTTCTTCCCCGTCGTCGTCACCACCGTCGACGGGCTCGCCGCGGTCGACCCCGAGCAGCGCAAGCTCCTGCGCACGCTCGACGCCTCGCGCTGGCAGGCGTTCCGCCTCGGCGAGCTGCCCGCAGCGCTCCCCGCCGCGCTCAGCGGCACCCGGATCGCGCTCGCCGTCGGCGTGATCGGCGCGTTCATCGCCGAGACCACGACGCCCACCTCCGGCGCCTACCCCGGGCTCGGGCGCGAGATCCTGTCCGACGTCAACTTCCAGACCTCCCGTGCGTACGCCGGGACCGCGGTGCTGTTCGCGTTCGCGATCGCGTGCTTCTACGCGCTCGCGCTCGTCGAGCGCCGTGTGGCGCCGTGGAGCATCCAGCGACGAGAGGAGCCCCGTTGAGCAACGTCCGCAAGCTTCCCCCACCCAACCGCGCGCTTGGCCCGCGTGTGCTGCTCGCCGTGCTGCTGGCCTGCGCCGGCGTGCTCGCGAGCGCGTGCGGGAGCAAGCAGGAGCAGCTCAGCGCGTCCTCCTCCAAGCACTTCACGCTGATGCTCGACTTCTTCCCCAACGCCGACCACGCTGCGATCTACTCCGCGATCGCCCACGGCGACTTCCGCGCCGCGGGGCTCGACGTCCAGCCCGAGGCGCCCGCGGATCCCTCCGAACCGCTCAAGCTGCTCGCCGCGGGCAAGGTGGACATGGCCGTCTCCTACGAGCCCGAGCTGCTGCTCGCCCGTGACGAGGGCCTGAAGGTGGTCTCGATCGGCGCGCTCGTGCAGCGGCCGCTGACGTCGATCATCGCGCTGCCGGGACACCACGTCGCGAAGGTCGCAGATCTCCGCGGCAAGCACGTGGGCACCGCCGGCATCGCCTATCAGTCGGCCGAGCTGCGCACCGCGCTCCAGAGCGCAGGCGTCCCACGATCGAGCGTGCGCGAAGTCAACGTGGGCTTCAACCTGATCCCCGCGATGCTCTCCGGCAAGGTCGACGCCACGATCGGCGGCTTCTGGAACTACGAGGCCGTCCAGCTGCAGCTGATGCACAAGCGGCCGGTCGTGATCCCCGTCGACCGGGCCGGCGTGCCGAGCTACGACGAGCTCGTGCTCGCCGTCCGCGAGGACGAGGCGCACACCGACGGGGTCGACCTGCGCGCGTTCCTGCACGCGCTCACGCAGGGGGAGCGGGAGGTGCGTGGCGACCCCGCCGCAGCAGCCGCGGACGTGGTGCATGCCAACCCCTCGCTCGAACCGAAGCTGCAGCTGGAATCGATCCGCCGGACCCTCCCCGCGAGCGTTCCCGGCGAAGCGGGCAAGCCCTTCGGCTGGCAGAACCCAGCCGCGTGGGCGTCGTTCGCCACATGGATGTTCACGCACCAGCTGCTCACGCGGGACCCGCGGAGCGGGCTGCAGCCGTTCACGAACGAGTTCCTGCCGGGCCAGGGCATCTAGCTAGAGCGGCCAGCTCAGCCCGGCCTGTGCGCGGGCGGCGTCCACGAGCGTGCGCTCGTCCTCACGCAGGCTCCGCGCGCGCTGCTCGGCGGGCGGCTCGGCGCCGTCGAGCACCGGCAGCACCGCGCACACGCATTCGGCGAGCACCTCGCTGTGGTAGCCGCCCTCGAGCATCACGCCCACCGGGACCTCGAGCTCGCCCGCCAGCGCGCGGACGCGGCCGGCGATCCGCGCGCACGACTCGGTCTCCAGCCGGCAGCGCGCGAGCGGATCGAGTCGGTGGGCGTCGAAGCCGGCCGAGACCAGCACCAGATCCGGCGCGTACGCGCGCGCGACGGGCAGCACCACCTCGTCGATCAGCGCAAGCCACAGCGGCTCTTCGGATCCCGGCGGGACGGGCAGGTTGAGCGTGTACCCCTCCCCCGCGCCGCTGCCGGTGTCGTGCAGCGGCCCGGTTCCCGGGTACAGGCCGTGCTCGTGCAGGCACGCCAGCAGCACGTCGGGACGCTCGCGGAAGATCTCCGCGGTGCCGTTGCCCGCGTGCACGTCCCAGTCGAGTACGAGCACCCGCTCCACGCCGTCCTCGAGCAGTGCGCACGCCGCGGCCACCGCCACGTTGTTGAACAGGCAGAACCCCATCGCGCGGTCCGCTACGGCATGGTGGCCGGCGGGTCGGATCGCGCTGAACGCGGCGCGGTGCTCGCCGGCGAGCAGCGCGCGCGTCATCTCCGCGGCGGCCCCGGCGGCGTGCAGCGCAGCGGGCCACGAGGCGGCGACCACAGACGTGTCGGGATCGAGCGCGCCGCCGCCGCGCTCGCACAGCTCGCGCACCCTGCGCACGTGCGCCGCGTGGTGCACGAGCTCGAGGCGCTCGGGGTCCAGTTGCGGCGCCTCGGCGCGCTGCCACCCCAGCCAGTTGCGCTCGGCGAGCGCCGCGCCGAGGCGGACGAGCCGCTCGGGCGTGTCGGGGTGTCCGGGCGAGTGCACGCGCGGGTCGTGCTCCAGGCATGCCGGATGTGACAGGAGCAGACCGGGGCGGTCGGCGTCGTGGTTCACTGGCGAGACTATGGCGCAAGCGCAGCCGCCGCTCCAGATGCGCGCGATCGTGTTCGACGGAGTCGGCAGCCCGTTGCGGGAGGCGCGCGTTCCCGTCCCGCGGCCGGGACCGGGGGAGGTGCTCGTCCGCGTGGAGACCTGCGGCGTGTGCCGCACCGATCTGCACCTGCTCGACGGCGAGGTCCCGATCGCCTCGCCGCCGCGCATCCTCGGCCACCAGATCGTCGGCGTGGCGCTCGGCGGGGCACTGGAGGGCGAGCGCGTCGGCATCCCGTGGCTCGGGTGGACGTGCGGCGAGTGCGAGTACTGCCGCTCCGGGCGCGAGAACCTGTGTCCGCGCGCACGCTTCACCGGGCGCGACATCGACGGCGGGATGGCGGAGTACGCCGTCGCCGACGAGCGCTTCTGCTTCCCGATCCCCGCCGGCTATCCGGGCGTGCAGGCCGCGCCCCTGATGTGCGCGGGCGTGATCGGCCACCGCGCCCTGCGGATGTGCGGCGACGCCCATCGCATCGGCCTCTACGGATTCGGCGCCGCCGCGCACATCCTCGTGCAGGTCGCGCGCTGGCAGGGGCGGGAGGTGTACGCGTTCACCCGCCCCGGCGACACCGCCGCACAGGCGTTCGCGCTCGAGCTCGGCGCCGTGTGGGCGGGCAGCTCCACGCAGGCGCCGCCCGAGCTGCTGCACGCGGCGATCCTGCTTGCGCCCGACGGTGGGACCGTGCCCGCAGCGCTCGCCGCGCTCGCCCCCGGCGGCGTGGCGGTGTGCGGCGGGATCCACATGAGCGAGATCCCCCCGCTCGCCTACGAGCTGCTGTGGGAGGAGCGCACGCTGCGCTCCGTGGCGAACCTCACCCGCGAGGACGCGCGCGAGCACCTGGACATCGCCCCCCGCGTTCCCGTGCAGACACACGTCACCGAGTACCCGCTGGAGCGTGCCGGCCAGGCGCTCGAGGACCTGCGCGCGGGGCGCTTCACGGGCGCTGCGGTGCTCGTGGTCCAGACGGACCGCTAGCCGGTCGGCACCCCCTCGCGGGGCGGGGCGGGCGGGCTGGAGGGAGGCGGCGAGGGCTCGGCGGCGACCGTCCGCCGCACACCCGGGGCGCTGCCGAGAAAGCCCGGCAGCGTCAGCTCGAAGCTCGCGCCGCCCTCGGGCGAGTCGTCCGCCGAGACCGAGCCGCCATGCGCGTCGGCGATCGCTCGCACGATCGCGAGGCCGAGCCCGGTTCCGCCGGAGCTGCGACTGCGCGCGGAATCGGTGCGATGGAAGCGACGGAAGACCGCCTCGCGCTGGTCGCGCGGGACACCGGGGCCATCGTCCTCCACCACGAACCTCACCGCCGCTCCGGTCGTGCTGACGCGCATCCGCACGAGGCCTCGCTCGGGTGCTGTCTGGTCGATCGCGTTGGCGATCAGGTTGCGCAGGGCCTGCGCGAGCCGGTCGGGGTCGGCGCTGAGCGTCCCCTGGGGAACCGGGTCCAGCACGAAGCGGCGCGGCGCGACGAGCGTCATGCCGTCCCACAGGTCGGCGACGAACGGCACCAGGTCGATCGACCCCATGTGCAGGAACTCGGTCTCCTCGCTGCGCGCGAGCAGCAGCAGGTCGTCGACGAGCCGGCTCACGCGCGCTATCTCCGAGCTGACGAGCCGCTCCACGCGGCGCACCTCCTCGGCGGACGGCTCCGGCTGCGCGGCCAGAACCTCCAGCTGGCCACGCACGATCGTCAGCGGCGTGCGCAGCTCGTGCGAGGCGTCCGCCACGAACGCGCGCTGACCCGCGAAGGCTTGCGTGAGCCGGTCGAGCATGTGGTTGAAGGCGTCCGCGAGCACCTTCACCTCGTCGCCCAGCCCACCCGGGTCGTGGATCCTGGGGTGCAGGTCACCCGCGTCGACGCGCGCAGCGACCGCGGCCATCCTTCGCAGCGGACGTGAGACGCGCGTTCCGATCAGATAGGAGGCCAGGAGCGCGCCCACCAGCGCGATCAGGCCGGCCACGATGAACGCACGCGCCACACTCGCCTGCGCCTGCGCCACCGAGGTGAGGGGCTCCCCCGCCCCGATCGTGACCGGCGACGCCACGCCCGCGATCCGCAGCGACCGGCGCAGCAGGCGCAGCTCCCCCACGTCGGTGGCGCGAAGCGTCGAGTAGCCCCTGGGAGAGGCGAGGAGATGGGCAGTGAGCGTGTCCTCGAGCGCCTGCTGCGCAGCCGTCTCGCCGTCGTCGGGCGTTTCGCGGTGGAACAGCTCCGGCCGGTTGGTGATCGTCTGCTCTTTCGGGACGATCACGAACAGCAACGTCGAGCTGAGGCGGAACGGCTGGCCACGAACGTATGCGTCGGCCGCGCGCGCGAGTCCCGCTGCGCTGTGGGCATGTGAGCTGCGCAGAGCCCCCGCGAGCTCGTTGGTGTCGCCGCGCAGCTCGGAGTCGATCTGCCGGCGCAGCTCGGTGGCGGTGCCGCTGTAGACCGCCGCGAACGCGATCGCCGTGCACACCACCGTGACGAGTGCGACGGCAGCGGCGAGCCGCCAGCGCAGACCGGCGGGAACGAGGCGACGGCGCGCCGCCTTCGGCATCGTCAGCTCGCGGGGCCGAGGCGGTAGCCCACCGCGCGCACCGTGTGGATCGGCGCGGGGTCCTCCGCGGTGCCGAGCTTGCGACGCAGGTAGCCCACGTAGACGTCCACGACGTTGGTGGCGGGGTCGTGATCGTAGCCCCACACCGAGCTGAGGATCGCCTCCCGCGAGACCACCTCGCCGTGGCGGCGCATCAGGAAGCTCAGCAGCTCGAACTCGGTCGTCGACAGCAGCACATCCCGCTCGCCACGCCGCACGCTCCGCGTGAGCAGGTTGACCTCGATCCCCTCCGCGGACAGCGTGTTGTCGGACACGTCCGCGACCACGCGCAGGTGGGTGCGCACGCGTGCAACGAGCTCCGCCATGGAGAAGGGCTTCACGACGTAGTCGACCGCGCCGGTGTCGAGCCCCGCGACCCGATCCTCGACCTCGCCGCGCGCGGTGAGCACGATCACCGGCAGGCCGGGAAGCAGCTTGTGGACGGACGCGAGCACGTCCATGCCGTGGCGTCCGGGAAGCATCAGGTCGAGCACGACCGCGTCGAAGCCGCCGCGCGAGGCGAGCCGCTCCCCCTCGATCCCATCCATCGCGACCTCTACCGAGAAGCCCGCCGCCTCGAGGCCCCTGCGCACGAAATCGACGATCCCGGGCTCGTCCTCGATCACGAGCACACGCGCGGGCGTCGCCGCCTCGATCGTCGCGTCGGCCGCCGCCGGGAGGATCTCCCCGTCAGCCGACTCCGGGACCGCGCGCGCCATCGGCCAAGCATAGGCGTCCGCGTCGGGACGCCAAATCCTGCGGCGGTGACTCCATGAGCTTTCTCATCGAGCGGTTACCGGATTCTTAACGCCGTTCACCACACTGACACGATGCAGATGCTCCAGCGCGAGCACCCGTTCGCCTCCGGCCCGGGCGCGGCCCGCGTTCCCGCCGAACCAGACGCCACGGCAGGCAACGAGCGCCTCACCGCGCTCGCCGGCGCCAGCCTGCTCGTCCCGCTCGCGGTGATCGGCGTGACGCTGCTGCGCCTTCACGGGCTCCTGTCCGTGCACCTGTTCGTGGGCATGCTCCTCGTGCCGCCGGTGCTGCTGAAGCTGGGCACCACGGTGTACCGGTTCGCGCGGTACTACACCGGGAACGTCGGCTACCGGCTGCGCGGAGCACCGCCGCTGGCGATGCGCGCGCTGGGGCCCGCGGTCGTCTTGACAACCGTGATCGTGTTCGCGAGCGGGATCGCGCTCCTCTACACCGGGCCGTCCGAGCGCAGCACGCTGGTCCCGATCCACAAGGTGAGCTTCATCGCATGGATCGTGTTCACGGCGGTACACGTGCTCGCCCATCTGCTCGACATGTTCGACGGCGTCTCGCGTGACTTCGCACGCCGGTCGGCGGCGGTGGTGCGCGTACCCGGGCGCGAGCTGCGCGCCCTCGCGGTCGGCTTCACGTTGGTCGTGGGGGTGGCGCTCGCGGTGCTGTTCATACCGGAGTTCAGCTCCTGGACCCAGTGGAACGCCCACCAGCACGGAGACCACTGACGATGCGCCTGCGTCATTCCGTTCACGCCCGGGACGCCGCCCTCACACAGCTGGGCCGCGCGAACCGGTGGCTCGTCGCGGGCAGCGTCGCCCTGACGGGCGTCTTCGCCGAGATCGCGGCGCAGGCGTTTCCGGGCCACGCGAAAGCGAAGCCCGGATCGCCCGCCCCGCGCGCGCACACGCCCGCCCACACCACGCCGCTGAAGCCACCGGCGCAGGCGCCCGAACCGCACGTGAGCGAAGCCGAACGCGAACAAGGCTCCCAGCCCGAAGTGCAAGAGCCGGCATCCCCCGAAACGGCGCCGCCGGAATCGTCGCAAGCGCCTGCCGAACAGCAGCCCCCGAGCGAACCCGAATCGCGCTCGCAAGCGCCCGCAGAAACGCACGAAGCGCCGCCGCAGGAAACGCCCCAGAGCGAAACCCCGCCCCCCGTGGTCTCGGGAGGGTCATGACCGGCCCTCGCACGGAGATCCTGCGCGCGCCGCAGAGAATCGACCCTCTGAGCTGGCGAGCGCTTGGCACCAACGTCGTGCTGCGTCTCGAGGACGCCGGGCGAGCGCACCTCGCGCGCGCGGCAGCCGAGCGCGAGCTGGACGCGATCGACGGGGCGTGCAGCCGCTTCCGCGCAGACTCCGAGCTGGTGGCGCTCAACGCGCACGCCGGCCGCTGGACACGCGTGGGGCCGCTGCTGCTGGAGGCGGTGGAGCTCGCCCTGAGAGCCGCGTCGCTGACCGACGGCGCCGTGACGCCGACCGTCGGCAGCACGCTCGAGCTGATCGGCTACGACCGCGACTTCGACCAGCTCGATCCGCCCCGCCCCGGCGATCCGCAGGGCGGCGGCGTGGGCGCCACGGTGAGCGCACACCTCGTGCCCGCGTGGCAGGGCGTGCGCGTGCGCCGCGTCGCCCGCACGGTGAGGCTGCCGCCGAACGCGGCACTCGATCTCGGCGCGACGGCGAAAGCATGGGCGGCCGACCGCGCCGCCCTCGCGGCATCGGCGGCCGCCGGCTGCGGTGCGGTCGTCGCCGTCGGTGGCGATGTGGCGTGCGCGGGTGGCGCCCCTCGTGACGGGTGGCCGGTGCGCGTCGCTGATGACCACCGCGAGCACGCGGGCGGCGAGCTGATCACGATCCGCAGCGGCGGCGTCGCGACCTCGAGCGTGACGACACGCCGCTGGCGCAACGGCGAGGAGACCATGCACCACATCGTCGACCCCCGCACGGCATCCCCGACCGTGGGCTGCTGGCGGACGGTGAGCGTCGCTGCGGCCGACTGCGCGGACGCGAACATCGCGAGCACCGCGGCGATCGTGCTCGGCGCGGAGGCCGCCCGCTGGCTCGAGGCGACCCGGCTGCCGGCCCGGCTCGTGGCGCACGACGGGACGATCACGCGACTCTCGGGCTGGCCCGACGATGACGCCTGAGCTGCTGGCCGCGAGCAGCGGCTCGAGCGGGTACTGGTACCTGACGCGCTCGACGGGAACGGTCGCGCTGCTGCTGCTCACCGCCTCCGTGGTGCTCGGGGTCGTCGACGTCCGCCGCTGGAGCTCGCAGCGCTGGCCCCGGTTCGTGATCGACTCGCTGCACCGCAACACGGCGCTGCTGGCGATGGTGTTCCTCGTCCTGCACATCCTCACCTCGGTGCTCGACGGGTTCGCGCCGATCTCGCTCGCGGACGCGATCGTCCCGTTCGGTGGCTCCTATCGACCGCTGTGGCTCGGCCTCGGCGCCGTGTCCTTCGACCTGCTGATCGCGATCGTGCTCACGAGCGTGATGCGCGCGCGCATCGGCGTGACCACGTGGCGCACCGTCCACTGGCTCGTCTACGCCTCTTGGCCGATCGCGCTGCTGCACGGCCTGGGCACGGGCAGCGACGTGACACGCACATGGCAGCTCGCGATCAGCGTCGTCTGCGCGGCGGGTGTGCTGCTCGCCCTGCTCGCGCGCGTGCTCGACCGCGCCGCGGCGAGCCCCGCGGCGCGCAATGCCGCGCTCGGCGGGGCGGGCGCGTTCTCGCTCTTCCTCGCGCTGTGGCTGCCCAGCGGCCCCCTCGGGAGCGACTGGGCGCGGCGCTCGGGCACCCCCACCTCGCTGCTCCCCCACGCATCCGCGCACAACAAGGGAGCGAAGCGATGAGCGCCGCGGGCACCGCCACGCGCACGCAGCGCGCGCCGGTAGGCACGCCACCCGCGGGATCGCTTCCGCGGCTGCTCGCAGGCGTCTCGGAGGACGGCGGGCGCGTGAGCGTCACGCGGCACTTCTCGGTGCACGGCGGGCTCCCGCTCACGGGCGCGCGCCGGTCGTGGGGCCGCAGAGAGCACCCGCCCCTGATCGAGGAGACTCACCGCGCCGGCCTGCGCGGGCGCGGCGGCGCCGCGTTCCCGCTCGCGCGCAAGCTGCTCGCCGTCGCCGCGGCCCGCGGGCCGGCGGTGGTCGTGGCCAACGGCACCGAGGGCGAGCCCGCCAGCGAGAAGGACGCGATGCTGATGGAGCTCGCACCGCACCTCGTGCTCGACGGCCTCGTCGCAGCCGCGGAAGCGCTCGGCGCGCGCGAGGCACTGATCGCGACCTGCGAGCTCGACGAGGACGCGACCGATTCGATGGCCCTCGCGGTGGAGGAACGCGATGCCGCCGGCATTGCACCGCACCACGCGCCGTCGCTGCGCGTCGTGACCGCGCCGGGCCACTACGTGGCCGGCCAGGAGACCGCACTGGTGAGCTACCTGGATGGCGGACCCGCCCTGCCCACGTTCACGCCGCCGCTGCCTTTCGAACGCGGCGTGGGCCGCCGACCGACGCTCGTGAGCAATGTCGAGACGCTCGCCCACCTCGCGCTCGTGGCACGTCACGGTGCGGGCTGGTTCCGTGCGCTCGGGACGCCCGCGAGCACCGGATCGACGCTCGTCACGCTCGCCGGGCCGGTGGCGCGGCCGGGCGTGTACGAGATCGCCCTGGGCTCCTCGCTGGAGTCGCTCGCGCGCGCCGCGGGCGGCACCACGCGTGAGGTGCGCGGAGCGCTGATCGGAGGGTACGCGGGGGCGTTCGTGCCGGCGGAGAGCCTGCGCGGGCTTGCGCTGTCCGACGAGCATCTCGCCGCACACGGCGGCCGCATGGGCTCGGGAGTGGTGGCGCTCCTCTCCTCCGACTGCTGTCCCGTCGCCGAAACCGCGCGTGTGGCACGGTGGATGGCCGAACAGAGCTCGGGCCAGTGCGGTCCGTGCGTGAACGGGCTCGACGCCCTCGCAGGCGAGATCGAGGCGGTCGCACGAGGCCGGGCGACGGACGGACGGCTGGAGCAGCTCTCGGCGACGGTCGCCCGCCGTGGCGCGTGCGGCCACCCCGACGGGGTGGTGAGCCTCGTCGGGAGCGCGCTGGAGGCCTTCCCGAGCGCGTTCGCGCACCACGCCCGCGGAGGCCCGTGCGACCGGTGCGCCTCCGTCCCGGAGCTGCCGCTCCCCGCAGGCCGGGTGGCGAGCCCGCGCAGCCGCACGCGGAGGGCGCGCCGATGAGCCGCCGCGTACGGGTCAACCCGATCGCATGCGAGGCGCACGGGATGTGCGCCGAGCTCCTCCCCGAGCGGATCACCCTCGACGAGTGGGGATACCCGGTGGTCGACGAGAAGCCCGTGAGCGGCGAGGAGCTCGCCCATGCAAAACGCGCGGCCCAGGCCTGCCCGACGTTCGCGCTGCTGCTAGAACGCCCGCGCTAGAACGCCCGCGCTGGAACGCCCGCGCTGGAACGCCCGCGCTGGAACGCTTCCTAGAGGCGCGACATGTGCGCTGCTGCGAGGCCGGCCCAATCGCCGTACGGCGCGAAGAACTCGCGCACCTGGTGTTCGTCGGCGCGCGCATGGGGGTCCCCGCCGCTCAGCCGGCGGCCGACCAGCTTCAGCAGGTGCAGGTCTCCGGCAGGGACCTGGTCGTGACGGCCCTGTCCTTTGAGCGCGAGCATCTCCACCGTCCACGCGCCGATCCCGGGGATCGCACGCAGGCGCCGCCAGCCGGACTCGTGGTCGCAGTGGTGCAGGTCCAGACGGCCGCGTGCCACCTCCCGTGCGGCGCGGATCAGCGAGATTGCGCGGCTGCCGGCGAGGTCGAACGACTGCAGCAGCGCGGGGGCTGTCCCCGCGACCGCGCCGGCAGCGGGCATGTCCCGGAGCCCCGTCCCGCGATCGCCCTCGCTCCAACGGCGCCCGAGCCCCCACACGATCCGCCGCTCGATCGCCGCGGCGCGCGGGTACTCGATCAGCTGCTCGCAGATCGCGCACGCCAGGGCCTCGAAGGGGTCTGGCCGGCGTCCCACGCGGAGCCACGGCTGGCGCCGCAGCGAGCGTCCGATCAGCGGGTCGCCGGCGAACTCGCGCAGGAACGGGCGCAGATCGTCGTCGAGGCCGAGCATGAAGCGCATGCGATCGATGCCGTATGCGGCGGACGCGCGCGAGGGGGAGCGCGCGCCGATCAGCACCCGCCCGCACCCGAGCTGGGCCGCGCGCACGAGCACGGGCACGTCGCGCTCGTGCAGGAGGCGTTCGAGCACGCCGCCCCGCCGGCGCACCATCCCGTCGGCGCCCGTGTAGCGCGGCAGTCGGAACACGCTCGCAGGCCGCACCTCGGCGCGGAGTTCGAGCGTGGAGGACGCGGCTCGGCCCTACCGGTCGGCGCCGGGCGTGCCGAGCACGTGCACGTCCACGAGCATCGTGTGGCGCCCCACGACCTGCAGCACCTCACCGGCGGACTTGCGGGAAGAGCGCTGGAGCGCCCGACCCGTGCGGGCTCCCTGGGCGAGCGCCACGCGACCCCTGTGCCTGCGGTGGACGAGGCCCGCGACGGCAGCCCCCGCCACGAAGCTTCCCGCCGCCACCGCCGCGGCCTGCACGGCCGGGATCGTGGCGCCCTCGAGATCGCGGGCGAGCGCCCGCCTGGCGCGCTGCATCGCGGGCACCCGTTCGGGTGCCAGCACGGGCAGCGCGTCGACTTCGGCGACCACCTCCGCCTCGGGGAGATCCTCGTCGCGGAGATGCTCCTCGCGGAGATGCTCCCCGGGGACGTGCCCCGCGAGGGGCTGCCCCGGCGAGAGGTGCTCCGGCGAGAGGCGCGCCGCGGAGACGTGCTCAGCGGGGGTCGGGTCGGGCACGGGCGGCATCACGCCGCCAAGTCTAGACCCACCCCCAGACCGCGTCGCCAGGTGTCTAGAGCATCCGCTCGTAGACGCGATAGCGCTTGACCACGCGCCCGCCCATCGCTTCCATGCCGCGGTTCATCGCGGTGTTGGTCTCCAGGATCCAGCCCATCTCCCCGCCGCCCTGGGGCGTGCGTTCGGCGGCGTTGTAGTGCTCCTCGTACAGCGCGGCGGCGACGCCGGCGTGCTGATGCTCGGGCTTGACGCCGAGGAAGCCCACGCGCACCCGGTCGATGCGCTTGGACTTCGTGAGGAACCGCCACCACCCGAGCGGCAGCAGCCGTCCGTTCATCTGTTCGAGCACCTGGTTGAGGTCGGGCACGGTGATCGCCATGCCCACCACCTCGCCGGTGTCTTCTTTCTCGGCGATCATGAACCAGTTCTTGTCGTACGCGAGCTGCAGGTCGATGTGGTACGCGTCGAGGTCCGCCTTGGAGTACGGCACGAAGTCCCAGTTCTTCGACCACGCCGCGTTGTAGACCTCGGCGAAGAAGTCGAGGTCTTTGCGCAGCTGGCGCCGGCGCATCGGGCGGATGCGGATGCGGTGCTCGGTGCGCGAGCGCTCGGCGAGCTCCCAGATCACCGGCAGGACCTTCTCGCGGCCCGTGACCTCGAGGTTCCACATCTGCAGGTCCATCGCCTTCGTCATCCCTGCCCGCTCGATCAGCTCCTGGTAGTAGGGCGGATGCCACGGCTGCAGGATCATGGGTCGCAGGTCGCGACCCTCGATCAGGACCCCCGCCTCGTCGTTGAGCGCGAAGCTCGCGGGGCCGACGATCCGCTCGAGGCCGCGCTCGCGCAGCCACGCGGAGGCGGCCTCCAGCAGGGCGTCGAGCACCTCGGGGTCGCGCTCGAACTCGAGGAACCCGAACCAGCCCCAGTTGCGGCCATGGTGCTCGTTGAACGGGTGGTTGACGTGCGCTGTGATCCGACCCACCACCCGCCCGTCGCGACGGGCGAGGAAGTACTCGCCTTCGCCGTGCGTGAAGAACGCGTTCATCCGCCGGCTCAGGAACAGGCGCCGCTCCAGCTTGAGCGGCGGCACCCACATCGGCTGGTTAGCATGCAGGCGGAACGGCAGATCGATGAACCGGCCCAGCTCCCTGCTGCCGGCTACGGCTCTGACCTCGACACTCACCGGCGCGCACCCTACATGCCCACCTCCACCGACGTGTTCGCCAAGATCCGCGGTCACGAGCGCGAGGAGGTCCTGCGCGCGGCCAACGAAGCGGACATCCTGCCCTACTTCCGCCTGCTCACCTCGCCCGCCATGCCGGTGGTCGAGATGGAAGGCGCACAGCGGATCATGCTGGGCTCGAACAACTACCTCGGCCTGACCGCCGACGAGCGCGTCCTGAAGGGCGCCGAGGACGCGCTGCATCGCTACGGCACGGGCCTCACGGGCTCGCGGCTGCTCAACGGCACCATCCCGCTGCACCTCGAGCTGGAGCGCGAGATCGCCGAATGGATGGGCACCGAGGACGCGATCGTGTTCAGCACCGGCCATCAGGCCAACCTGGGGACGCTCGGCACGCTGCTCGACCAGCGCGACACGGTGATCGTCGACTCCGGCGACCACGCGTCGATCCTCGACGGCTGCTTGCTCTCCCGCGCGAAGCTGCGCCCGTTCCGGCACAACCGCCTGGAGAAGCTCGAGCGTGCGCTGGAGCGCGCCCAGGGCGACGGCGGAGGCGTGCTCGTTGTCGTCGACGGCGTCTTCTCGATGGAGGGCGACATCGCCCCGCTGCCCGACATCTGCGCGCTGTGCGAGTCCTACGGCGCGCGGGTGATGGTCGACGAGGCCCACGGCGCGGGCGTGCTCGGGATGCGCGGCGCGGGCACCCACGAGCTGCTCGGAGTCAGCGATCGCGTCGACCTGCTGCTGGGGACGTTCTCGAAGTCGCTCGCCGCCTGCGGCGGCTTCGTGGCCGGCTCGGCGGAGGTGATCGAGTACCTCAGGATCGCCTCGCGCGCGTTCCTGTTCACCGCCTCGGCGGTCCCCGCGGCGGTCGGCGCGGCGCTGGCGGCGCTGCGGGTGCTGCGCTCCGACGACGGCCCGCCGTTGCTCGCGGCCGTGCTCGACAACGCCTGGCGCCTGCGCGACGGCCTGCACGAGCTCGGCTTCGCGGTGGTGGAGCCCCAGCAGCTGCCGGCCGACTGGAGCGTCCAGACGCGCGCGGCGGGCCTGCGCGCCGGGCCGCAAGGGCCGGACGGCGCGGGCGGGCCGTTCTCGATCGTCACCCCGATCGTGCCCGTGCTGGTCGGCGACGACTGGAAGGCGGCGCTGCTGTGGCGCGCCCTCTACGACGCCGGCGTGTTCGTCAACACCGCGCTGCACCCGGCCGTCCCGCCCGGCGGCGCGCTGCTGCGCACGAGCGTGATGGCGACCCACGACGCCGACACGATCGACCGCGCGCTCGACGTGTTCGCAGCGGTCAAGCGCGCGTTCGAGGCCGAGCACGGCCCGCTGCCCGCGCCCGCCGATGCCTGAGTCCGGGCGCGACTCGCGGCGAGACTTGTCCAGATCTTCACAAGTCCGGCGCCGAACAAAAAAGGTCGCTTCTAGCGCACGATCCCGTCCGCTCGGAGTTGACCGCCGGCCGCGCGTTGGCATAGCTTCCAGAAGCGCTCTGCACGGCCGTTCGAGGTGCGCCACACACAAGCCGTTCATCGAGGGGATGGGAGACTTGTGGTGTCCGCGTCGCTTCGCGGTACGACCTTTCGCGGCCGCAAGCCCGAGCGCAGATATCCGATCAAACTCGAGCAAGCATGTCGCCGCACGGGCACCCGCCCGCGTGACGACGGGGAGATTCATTGACGATGACCGCGACAGCGACGCTAGCCCCTGCCGACCAGCAGCACATGCGCGCACTGCAGCGTGCGAACCAGGTCCGCCTTGCCCGCGCCGAGCTCAAGCGCCGCGTGGCGACCGGCGAGATCGAGGTGGCGGACGTGATTCTCGACTGCCCCTGGGAGGCGGAGAGCATGGCCGTTGCCGACCTGCTGATGAGTCAGCGGCGCTGGGGTCAGACGCGCTGCCGCAAGTTCCTCTCGCAGATCCCGATGTCCGAGAAGAAGCCGGTGGGAACGATGACCGAGCGTCAGCGCCGCACGCTGGCAGGGATGCTGCGCAACGCAGACCGGGGTCGCGCCTGGGGCGCGGCCCCCTGGGTAACGGACACCCTGACGAGAGTGTGAGCTCCCACCACCCCGCGAGCATGCCGATCAGGCCGAAGCGGGGGCGGACCTCCCATACGCCGCACCCGCCCTCGCCGAGGTCGCTCACGGGCAGGCGCACGAACTTGTAGCGCCCAGGTTCGAGCTTCATCTTCCGCAGCTGCTCGCGCGCGCGGCGCTCGTGCTCGGCGCGCGCCGCGGCGATCGCCGTCAGCTCCTGGACGCGGCCGGCGAGGCGGTCGCGCATCCGCTCCAGCCCGGCCAGGCCGAGCAGCATCGGGCCCCCCGGGGTCGCCGTCGCAGGCGTCGCGAAGGTCGTGCTCCAGCTCGCGTCGGGCGGGATGTGCGGGAAGCCCTCGGCGACGATCCGCGAGAGCTCCCGCTCGAGCCGCGCGATCTGGGCCCGCAACGAGGCGCGCGCGGCGTGCTCGGCGTCCTGCTCGACCTGCCGGTTCGAGAGCGCACGACGCATCGCCGCGGGTGAGGACCCGCTGACGGGGTCATCGCGATCGATCAGCTGCTGCTCGCGCTGTGTCAATCCGCCTCCTCTCGAGCGGCCGGCAGCGCAAGTCTACCAGCGGCGCGGGCGCGCCGGTCACGGTTGTTCGAGCGCGGTTCGCGCCGACCAGAGCGCCTCTTCGACATAGAGGGTGGGTACCCCGGCGACCTGGATTCCGAACAGCACGAGCTCGCGCGAGCTCGCCCCCGGCGCGTGCGCGGGCGCGACCTCGCCGAACAGCAGCGCGAGCGGGCGCGAGGCATCCGCCACCACGAGGCGACCCTGCGGCAGCAGCGCCGCGTGCGGGCCGTCCCCGAGCGGCTCGCCCTCGCCGCTGGTGCGGATCCCCAGCGGTCCGTCGAGCGTCTCCGCGGCGAGCGCCCACACCGCCACGCCCGTGTCGAGCAGCGCCATCAGGAGCACGTCCTCCAGCAGGCCCCCCGTGGGGAAGCCGCCGCGCAGCATCCGCTCCGTCACCGCCGCTTCGATCGGCGTTCGCTCGACGTCCGGGTCCATCCCGATCTGCAGGAAGAACACGCGGTAGGCCGCCGGTACGGGCTCCCGCCGCATCGAGATCGCGCGCGCGCCGCGGATGCTGCTCGATGCTTCCCGCAGCCGCGCCTCGACGTCCGGCGGCGAGCCGCCGGTGAGCGCCCCGCGACGGGCGACGCGGACGGCGCACGAGTGGACCCGCAGGTCGGGAAGCTCCTGCTCCACCTCGCTCGCGCACCAGCCGACGACCGGGGCCGCATCGGCTGCGGCGGGGGCGTCGCCCGCGTGGTCGGCGCTCATCTCGCGGGCTCCCGCCAGCCGGCTGCTCTCGCGGCAGCCACGAGCTCGGCGACCCGGCCGCGCAGAGCTTGCTGGGACGGGGTCGAGAGCAGCGCGTGCCCGCGTGCCCTGCCGCCGGGGAGCGCGAACGTCACCTGCGGGCAGCTCGCGATTTTGTAGAGCGCGGCGAGCGTCCCTTCTTCGTCGATCCCCACCGGGAACGTGAGCCCGCGGGTGCGGATCGTCCTCCGCAACCCGCCGCGGTCGCCGCGCAGCGCGACCGCCGCGAAGCGCACGCCGGGATATGCGCCCACGAGCGCCTGCATGCGCGAGAGCACCGTGGTGCAGCCGCCGCTGTTGACGAACAGCGCGAGCACGAGCGGCGCGCCTTCGTAGAGCTGGCAGACGTTCAGGACGTCTGCCCGTCGCAGCTTGCACGCCGGTATCCGGCCCGCTTCGCCCTCGTCGGGGCGCGTTGCCACGTCGGCGTCGCCCTTCAGGTTCGAGAGCGCCAGCGGCACGGCGAACGCCGGCAGCTGCTCCCCCGGCGCGACGCCGCTCGCGCCGTTCGGTTTCGTGATGATCGTGTTGATCGTGATCAGCACGAGGATCAGCAGCGCGAGCAGCGCCACATAACGGCCGTAGCGCTGCGGCGGCGCCGCGACGGGGGCGCGCATCGGCGGCTCGCCTGCGCCCGCGGGGCCCGCCGTGGAGAACCAGTCGCCAGCCGCCGGCGGCTGCCCGGCGCCGCGATCAGAGGCGCCGGCGGGCCCGGACGGGTCCTCAGGCGGGCTCATGGCTCCGCCGCGGGCGCCATCGCGGCCGGCGGGGGCGCACGCGCAGCGGGATCCGCTCGCGGCGCTCTGCGAGCACGAGCACGGCGGGCAGCGCGACGAGCACCCCGAGCAGGGACACCGTGAGGTCGATCAGCGTGACGATCCCGAAGTCGCGCAGCATGCGGATGTCCGAGAGCGCGAGCACTCCGAAGCCGGCGATCGCGGTCACGCCGGAGGTCGCGATCGCAGCTCCCGTGCGCGAGTAGCTGCGGCGCAGCGCGGTGATCGCGTCCACCCGCGCCGCGCCGGGTGCGTCCGCCGAGCGCGCCGAACCGGCGAGCTCCTGGCGGAAACGCTCGGACAGGAGCACGCTGAACTCCGTCGAGATCGCGATCACGAGCGATCCGAGCGTCACCGACATCGGGTTCAGCGGCACGCGCACGGCGTACTGCACGAGCGCCGACCAGCCGGTGGCGAGCGCGATCGGCACGAGCGGGACGAGCGCCCGCCGGCGGTCGCCGCGGAACGCGACCAGCAGCACGAGCGCTACGAGCGCGAGGCTCACGAGCAGCGTGCCGAGTCGCCGCCACGGGTCGGCCACCTGCGTGCCCGAGCGCGCGGCGAGCACGGGCAGTCCCACCAGGCTCGCGCTCACACCCCGGGGCGGGTGAAGCGCCGAGCGCATCCGTTCGATCAGCTGCTGCTGTTCGGTGAGGCCCATCACGCGGATGCCGAACGCGAGCGTTGCGTTGCGGTGGTCGCTCGTGACGACGTCCTGGGAGAAGTACGACGGGATCGCGTGGAGCAGCGCCTGGACCTCTGTGGTGTTCAGCCGCTGCTTGCCGTTTTTCCCGACGGGCGTTGCGAACAGGTCGGGAAGCGAGAACGCGGGGCACAGGCGCGCGCGCCCGCAGCCCCTGTTGGAGCTGTAGCCGAACCGCGCGAGCACCGCGCTCTGGTAGCGGCTCATCCATTCGATCGTCGAGGGATCGGTCACATCGCGGCCGCTGACGAGGAGGTCGATTTCGCCCGCCACGCCGGTGGTGCGCTCGAGCGCGTTCAGGCCCTGCAGCGAGGACATGCTCTGCGGCACGAGCTTCGTGATGTCGGTCTGCACGGTCGTCTGGGTGTCGAGCGCCCATCCGGCGAGCGCGAGCGCGAGGCCCACGCCGAGCACCCGCGCCGGGCGCCGCACCGATACGCCGAGCGCGACGCCCGTGAACGCGCGCGTGAGCGCGTTGTCGCGGACCAGCTCCCCGGCGCCGCGCCAGGCGGCGGCGAGCGTCGAGGCGACGTCCGCGAGGCGGGCTCGTGCCGCGGGCGCTCGTGCCGCGGGCTCTCGTGCCGCTGGGGCGTCTGGCGCGTGCGCGCGCCTGCGCGCGCGGGGGGGCAGCGACAGCGCTGCCGCGCCGACGGTGACCGTGCACGCGAGCGCGACGGCCACCCCGATCACGAGCAGCACGCCGAAGCCGCGCACCATCGGCACGGGCGAGAGCAGCAGCGCGAGCATCGCCGCGGCGCTCGCCGCGCCGGCGGTGACGAGCGTGCCCGCGCCCGCGACCGCGCCGGCGATCACGGACTCCCGGCGGCGCTCCCCGGCGCCGTCCTCCGCGGCCTCGGCAACGCGCGATTGGAACTGGACCGCGTAGTCGACAGCGAGCCCGACGAGCACCGGGAGCACGGCGATCGAGGCGATCGTCAGCGGCGCACCGACGATCGCGAGCGCGCCGAACGTGAGCGCACAGGCGAGCAGCGCGAGCGCGAGCGGCAGCAGCCGCGGGCGCCGCGTGAACACGAGCCCGAGGGCGGCGGCGATCAACAGGACGACGGCACCCATCAGCAGCGCGACGGCCGCGCCGATCTGGTCGACCAGGTCGGCGACGATCACCGGCACGCCGGTGACGAGGTAGCTCTCGCCGTTTGCGAGGTGCCACTGCGGCATCGCGACGGCGCGACGCACGAGCGCGATCGTGTGTCGGCGCTGGGCTTCGCTCAGGCCCGCGCGCATCCTCACCGAGACGAGCGCGGCTTCGCGGCTCGGGAACAGGTACGCGAAGCGCTGCTTGGGCGTGCCGGCAGGCTTGGTCGAGTCGAACACCACCGACGAGATGAAGTCGGGGTCCTGCAGGCTCGGGCGCGACGTGAGCCCGTACTGGAGCGCGAGCTCGACGAGCCCCTCGCGGAAGCGCCCGATCGTGACGCGTGAGGCCTCGTGCGCGAGCTTGTCCGCTTCGGAGGCGCTCAGCCCGCGGCCGAGCGCCGCCTTCCGGACGACTTCTTCGGCCTGCTTGGCCTGCGCCTGCGCCTGGCGTGTCTGGACGGCGAGCTGTTCGTTGATCTGCCCGGTGGCCTCGTTCAGGAACGTGCCGGGCCCGAACACGACCTTGACCGTGCCCGCGCGCGCGAGCTGCGCGCAAGGGCCGTCGGCGCCGCCCTCCTGGGCCACCGCAGCGGCGGGCACCTTCCCCGACAGGCAGCCCTCGAGCCCTGCCAGGCGCGCGAGGTCGGTGCTGAGCACGAGCTTCTGCAGGTTGCCGCGGACGAGCACCGCGATCGGCTCTTCGCCGAAGTGGCGGTAGTAGCCCTGCGTGGCGCGGTAGTCGCCGCTGGACGTCGAGACGAACGTGCTGGTGGCCGCGCTCGCGTGCAGGCGCAGGCCGAGCGCCGCCCCCGCGAGCGCGAGCAGCGCGGCGAGCGCGAGCACGAGCCGGGCCCGCCGCGCGGCGAAGCCCGCGAGACGCGCGAGAGGGGTCACTCCATGCCGAGGGGGCCGGCGGACTCGCCGGCGAGGAACTGGCGCACGAACGGGTTTTCAGACGCGAACAGCTCTTCCGCAGGCCCCGATTCCACGATCTTGCCCTTCCACAGCACGGAGATGTGCTCCGCCACACGGCGCGCGCTCATGATGTCGTGCGTGATGACCACGTAGCAGCCGCCGTTCTCGGCGTGCACTTCCTTGATCAGCTCGCACAGCAGGGCGGTGCGCACGGGGTCGAGACCGGAGTCGGGCTCGTCGAACAGCACGATGTCGGGTTCGAGCACGAGCGCGCGCGCGAACCCGGCGCGCTTGCGCATGCCGCCGGACAGCTCGTTGGGCATCTTCTCGCCCGCGTCGCCCAGCCCGACCTCGCGCATCCGCCGTTGCACGATGTCCTCGATCTCCTCCTCGCTCTTCTCGGTGTGCTGGCGCAGCGGGAAGGCGATGTTGTCGTAGAGCTTCAGCGAGCCGAACAGCGCGCCGTCCTGGAACAGCACGCCGAACTTCTTGCGCATCTCGAACAGCTCGGCGTCGGGCAGGCTCGGCACCGACTTGCCGTGCACGATGACGTCGCCCTCGTCCGGGTAGAGCAGGCCGACGATGTGCTTGATGCACACCGACTTGCCGGTCCCCGACGGCCCGAGGATCATCGAGATCTTGTTCTCGGGAAGCGCCATGTTCAGGCCGCGCAGGACGTGGTTGCGCCCGAACGTCTTGTGGACGTCGACGAACTCGATCGCGTCCGGCTCGTCCGTGTGCCGGACCTGGCCGCGGTGGAACTCGAACTCGTCGTCGGGGTGGTCGCCCCGCTGGTCCGGCTCGGCGCTCGCCATCGCCTATCCCCCGATTGGTGCGCGTGGGTTGGCGCCCCAGAAGAACTGGGTGCCGAGCATGCCGATGACGTGCACCAGGACGAGGTTGAGCACCA
>JAICYC010000108.1 GCA_025934395.1 Solirubrobacteraceae bacterium
ACGTACAGCAGAGGGCGTAAAGGGCTGCATGCCACCCCTCTCCGACGGGCAGAACTCCCAGGAACGCGTGCCGATCGACACTAGGCCCCTGCTGATGGTCGACATCGACGGCGTGCTGTCGCTGTTCGGCCCCGGCGTCCCGGGAGGCGACCCGGCGCGCGCGCCTGGGGCGCATCCGGTGCGCAGCGGCTCGTTCCACTCGATCGAGGGCATACCCCACTTCCTTTCGGCCAGCGCTGCCGCTCACCTGCTCGACTTGCACGCGCTGTACCAGCTCGTGTGGGCCAGCGGATGGGAAGAGCGCGCCGAGGACCACCTCCCCCACCTGCTCGGTGTGCCGCGCGATCTCCCATTCCTGCGCTTCGAGCGTGCCCTGGCGGGCGCGAACAAGCATCGCAACGCCCACTGGAAGCTCGATGCGATCGACACATACGCCGGCAACCGCGCGCTCGCGTGGATCGACGACGCGTTCGACGAGGAATGTCACGCATGGGCACGCGCGCGCCAGGCGCCAACGCTGCTCGTGCAGACCGAACCCGAGCACGGGCTCACCGATCGCGAGGCCGAGCTGCTCACGCGCTGGGCGCAGCAGCTCGCTGCGTAGCCGGCGGCCGTCGCGGTGCGCCGCGAGGCGGTGAGAATGCTCTCAGCGCGCATGTATGCTCGACGGCCATGGTCCAGCGTCTGGAACACGCCGCGAAGCGGGCGCTGGTGACGATCCGCCGGCGGGGGCGGCCCCGGCCCGTGCGGCTCTCCAAGCTCCCGATAACCAGCGAAATCTTCCCCGGCTACAACATCGGGCGCGGCACGTACGGGATCCCCAAGCTCGTCGGCGGGATGCGGACCGCGGAGCTCGAGATCGGCGCCTTCTGCTCGATCGGGCCCGACGTGACGATCTTCCTGGGAGGCGAGCATCACACCGACTGGGTCACGACGTACCCGTTCTCGCGCTTCTGGCCCGCGGCGGCGGAGCTCGACCCCCCGCTCCCGAAGGGTGACGTGGTGATCGGCAACGACGTGTGGATCGGCCGCGCGGCGACGATCCTGTCCGGCGTGAGCATCGGCGACGGCGCGATCGTGGGCGCGTGCGCGCTGGTGACCAAGGACGTGGAGCCCTACTCGATCGTGGGCGGCAACCCCGCGAAGCTGATCAAGATGCGCTTCGACGCGGGCACCGTCGAGCGCCTGCGCGCCACGCGCTGGTGGGACTGGGAGGACTCGCGGATCGAGCGGGCGCTGCCGCTGCTGCTGGGCAACCGCGTGGAGGAGTTCCTCGCAGCCGCCGAGGCGGGCGCGCGCGCCTAGAGGGGACGCGGGAGCCGCACCGCGCGGAGCCCCTGCTGCGAGCGTCGTCCGCGCGCGTGCACGACCCCCGCGACGGGCAGCGTGGCGAGCACGAGCACGGCCGCGAGCACGAGCGCGCCCTGCGGATCGGTGAGCGCGGCGGAAGCGCCCGCAACCGGCCCGCCGAGCCCCACGCCCGCGTCGAACCACGCGAAGAACAGCCCCGCGGTGGCACCGTGCTGGGAGCTGGGCGCACCAGCGAGCGCGATCGCCCCGAGCGCGGGCACGGCGAGCGCCTGGCCCGCTGAGAGCACAGCGATCGCGGCCACCGCCGAGGCGGTCCCGTGCGCGAGCGCCACGCCCACGAGCCCAGCCGCGGCGAGCGGGCACGCGCCTGCGAGCGTGAGTTTCGGCCCCACGCGGTCGGGGAGGCTGCCGCCGACGCCGCGCACGAGGATCACGACGGCGGCGAACACGGGCACCACCAGCGACCCGGCGTGGGCGCCGTTGGCGGCGAGCGCGAGCGCGCCGAACGAGATCAGCGCCGCGTAGCCGATGTTGACGAGCATCAGGCCGACGCCCGGGCGAAGCGTCCAGGACAGCACCTCTCCGACCCGCGCTGCGGACGCCCGCTCGCCCGCGTGTGCGTGGGCGCCCTGCGGCCTCCCCGCCAGCGCCACCGCGACCGCGAGCAGCGGCAGCGCGATGCCCGCGAGGAACACGCGCGCGGGGTGCTCGACGCCGCCGATCGCCTCCGCCAGCAGCGGCCCTGCGACGAGCCCGCCGTAGTTCGCCAGGCCGACGTGCCCGATCGAGCGCCCGCGCCGGTTCTCGCCGCCGAGACGCAGCAGCCACAACGCGGTGGCGCTCATCATCAGCCCCTCGCCCGCGCCCACCAGCAGGCGGGAGGCGATCAGCGCCGGGAGCGAGACGACCAGCGCGAGCGGCGCGCCGATCGCCATGATCGCAGCGCCCACGACCAGGATCCGCAGCGGGCCACGGCGGTCGGCGAGCCGGCCCCCGAGCGGGCGCGTGAAGATCGCGCTGAGAGCGGGTGCGCCCACGCCGAGGCCCACCGCGATCGCGCCCGCGTGCAGGTCGCGGGGCACGTAGGTGGGGAGGATTCGAACGACGCTGCCGAGCGCTGCGTAGCAGAGGAACGCGCAGGCGAGCACAGCCATGTAGGAGGCCGCGTCCGGGCGTGCGTCGGAACGGGAAGCGTTCGTGGAGGCCTGCATCGAGCGGTTGTGGGACATGTGCCCCATGCTGCAGCGATTACGCTTCGGCGCGTATCGAAATGTCTGAGGGGTAGCGTCCTCGCATGGCCGTGGCGGTCACAGGGCAGCCCTCCCGCGGGCCCGGCGACGCTGACATCGCAGCGGTTGCCTCGCTCCTCGCCGACCAGGCCCGCGCGCGGATCGTGCTCGCGCTCGCAGACGGTCGCGCGCTCGCCGCCAGCCTGCTCGCCGACGAAGCGGGCGTGGCGCCGTCGACCGCCTCGGCGCACCTCTCGCGCCTGCTCGACGCGGGGCTCGTGACGGTCCTCCAGCAGGGCCGTCACCGCTACTACCGTCTCGCCGGCGAGCACGTGGGCGAGCTCGTGGAGCTGCTCGCGCGGCTCGCGCCCCCGCAGACGGTGAGCTCGCTGCGAGCGAGCAGCCGGGCGCGTGCCCTGCGCGAGGCACGCACGTGCTACGACCACCTCGCAGGACGCCTCGGCGTGGCGCTGTTCGGCGCGCTGATCGACCGCGGCTGGATCGCGGGCGGGGACGGGCGCCACCACCCCGAGGACGCGCGGTCGGACAGGCTCTCCGCGCCCGGGCGCGACCTCGCCTACGTGCTGACCCCCGCCGGCGTGCAGGGGATGGGTGCGCTCGGGGTGCAGCTGCCGCGCGCCGACCGCGATGCCACGATCGCGCTGCGCTACTGCGTGGACTGGACCGAGCAGTGCCACCACCTCTCCGGCGCGGTGGGGCGCGAGCTCTGCACCACGCTGCTGGCGCGCGGGTGGGTGCGGCGCGCGCCCAAGGGCCGCGCGGTCCAGCTCACCGACGCGGGACGGGCAGCGATCCACGAGACGCTGGGCGTGGAGCTCTAGAGCCGAACCGCGCGCCCGGGCCAGAACGACGAGGGCCCGCTCGCAGGCGGACCCTCGGCCGATCATCTGGTGGCGTTGCGAGCCGCTAGTCGTCCTCGCCGGCGTCCTCGCCGGGGATCGCGAGCTCGGCGAGCTCCTCGGCGAACCCGGGGTCGGTGCCGCCGGCGCCGATCTTCTCCAGCGAGGCGAGGTCGGCGTCGAACTCCTGGCCGTAGCCTCCGCCGAGACCCTCGCCCGCGAGCCCGAGCTCGGCGGCGATCTCGTCCTGGTCGAGCAGGCCCACGTCGTCGATCGCACGGGGGAGCGGCTCGGCGGGCTCGATCTCGATCCGGCGGTAGCGCTTCAGGCCGGTCGCAGCCGGGATCAGCTTGCCGATGATCACGTTCTCCTTGAGCCCGTTGAGGCGGTCGATCTTGCCTTCCAGCGCCGCGTCGGTGAGCACCTTCGTGGTCTCCTGGAAGGAAGCCGCCGACAGGAACGAGTCCGTGTTCAGCGATGCCTTGGTGATCCCGAGGATGATGTCCTCGAACTGCGCCTGCTCGCCGCCGCCGTCGCCGACCGCGGCGTTCGCCTTGGCGAACTCGAAGCGGTCCACGAACTGGCCGGGCAGGTAGTCGGTGTCGCCCTTCTGGTCCACACGGACCTTCTTGAGCATCTGGCGCACGATCAGCTCGATGTGCTTGTCGTTGATGTCCACGCCCTGTGACTTGTAGACCTCCTGCACCTCTTTGACGAGGTACTGCTCGGTCTCGGTGCGGCCGCGGATGGCGAGCAGCTCGTGCGGGTACACCGACCCCTCGTTGAGCTGCTTGCCAGCCTTGATCTTCTCGCCCGCGCTGACGAACAGCCGCGTGCGCCGCGGGAACGCGTGACGGTGCTCCTCACCCGCGTCGTCGGTGATCACGACCGTGAGCGCCTTGTCGGTCTCCTCGATCGAGACGGAGCCGTCCTGCTCTGCGATCTTGGCGAGGCCCTTCGGGCGGCGCGCCTCGAACAGCTCCACCACGCGCGGCAGGCCGTGCGTGATGTCCGCGCCCGCCACACCGCCGGTGTGGAAGGTGCGCATCGTCAGCTGCGTGCCCGGCTCGCCGATCGACTGGGCGGCGACGATCCCCACCGCGTCGCCGATCTGCGCGAGCGTGCCGGTGGCCATCGCCCGCCCGTAGCAAGCCTGGCACACACCGCTGGGCGCCTCGCACTTGAGCACCGAGCGCACCGGGACGGTGACCTCGTTGCCCTTGTCGTGGTCGTCCTTGAACGCCTCCGCGATCGCCGCGAGCTCGCCGCGGCCGATTTCGATCCCCTGCTCGGCCAGCATGCGGCCGCGCTTGGTGGTGATGTCAACCGCCGCGATCCGGCCCACGAGGCCTTCGTGGGGCTCGCTGTCGGGCCCGAACACGGGCAGCTCGATGTGGTCCTGCGTGCCGCAGTCGGCTTCGCGGATGATCACGTCCTGAGCGACGTCGACCAGGCGCCGGGTGAGGTAGCCGGAGTCGGCGGTCCTCAGCGCGGTGTCGGCGAGACCCTTTCGCGCGCCGTGCGTGGAGATGAAGTACTCCAGCACCGACAGGCCCTCCATGAAGTTGGCCTTGATCGGGCGCTCGATGATTTCACCCTTCGGGTTCGCCATCAGCCCGCGCATCCCCGCGAGCTGGCGGATCTGCTTGAACGATCCACGCGCGCCGGAGTCGGCCATCATGTAGATCGGGTTGAGTTTGTCGAAGTTCTCGACCATCGCGTCGGCGACCTCGTCGGTGGCGGCGTTCCACTGCTCCACCACCGCCTCGTGACGCTCCTCCTGGGTGATCAGGCCGTCCTCGTACTGACCGGTGATGTCACCCACGATGCTGTCGAACTTGTCGAGGATGTCCTGCTTCTCGGGCGGGACCACCACGTCGTTCTTGGAGATCGTGATCCCCGCCTGCGTGGCGTACTTGAACCCGAGGTCCTTGAACGCGTCGAGGACGAGCGAGATCGTGGTCGCGCCGTAGCTCTGCACGAGCAGGTCGATCAGACGCGTCGTGTCGCGCTTCTTCATCGACTGGTTGACGAACGTGTACTTGGAGGCGTCGAACTCGGCGCCCAGCGCCTCGGCGAGCGCACGCTCGATCCGGTCGTTGTAGATGATCCGCCCGATCGTGGTGAGCACGTGGCCGCCCTCGCGCCCGTAGGGGCGGAACTCGGCGACGTCGTGGAGCTTCACGACGCCCGCCTCGTATGAGAGTTCCGCCTCCTGCGCCGTGCGGAACACGTGCGGGCGCGGCTCGTACTTGGCGCGGTCGATCTTCGCGAGCTCGTCGGATTCGGGCCCGTAGGTGAGGTAGTACGCGCCCAGGATCATGTCCTGGGTGGGCGTCGCCAGCGGCGCACCGTGGGCGGGCGAGAGGATGTTGTTGGAGGACAGCATCAGGATTCGCGCCTCCGCCTGGGCCTCCGCCGAGAGCGGGAGGTGCACGGCCATCTGGTCGCCGTCGAAGTCCGCGTTGAACGCGTGACAGACGAGCGGGTGGACCTGGATCGCCTTGCCCTCCACCAGCAGCGGCTCGAACGCCTGGATGCCGAGCCGGTGCAGCGTGGGCGCACGGTTGAGCAGCACGGGGTGCTCGTGGATGACCTCCTCGAGCACGTCCCAGACCTCGCCGATCATCGAGTCGACCATCTTCTTGGCCGCCTTGATGTTCTGCGCGGACTTGCGCTCGACGAGCCGCGCCATGATGAACGGCTTGAACAGCTCGAGCGCCATGATCTTCGGGAGCCCGCACTGGTGCAGCTTCAGGTACGGGCCCGCCACGATCACGGAACGGCCGGAGTAGTCCACCCGCTTGCCGAGCAGGTTCTGGCGGAAGCGCCCCTGCTTGACCTTGA
>JAICYC010000135.1 GCA_025934395.1 Solirubrobacteraceae bacterium
GTCCTGAGCCTTGCCCTTCTGGTTCAGGAACGCCGGGATCGCGATCGCGGCAAGGATGCCGATGATCAGGATGACGACCAGGAGCTCGATAAGGGTGAAACCACCCTCATCCTTCGAGCGCTGGCGCAGTGAGTACAGCATTGAATCCTCCTGGATTCCGGTTACATGGGCGCCAGCCCGTCGGTATTCGCCTCTGACTCGGCGATGCGTCCCCCTTGCGAGAGCCGCCGGCTTTGCTACGCACTTACCGTGCTCTGCCTTGGCACCTCGGCCTGGCTGTATCAGCCCGTCCATCGGCCCTCGACCAGGCGACCTTTATAGCTGCACACAACTTTGGACACATCGCTCTGACGCCGGTTTCCTCGCCCCGCGACGGGTCCGCCCGGCGCGGGGTGAGAGGTCAGCTCGGGGGGGCGCCGGCGGGCTGCTCGCCGCCCTCGGGGGCGGCTCCCGCGGCGTGCGCCTGCGGGGCCGGGCCGGACTTCTCAGCGCCCTTCGCCTCGCCCCCGCCGTCCGCGGGCGCGGCCTGGGGGTTGGGCGGCCAGCGTGCCTGCGCGTCGATCCCGGGCACGCGCGTGCCGCTGCCCTCGCACCACGGGCAGGCGGCCTCGCTCTGCGTGCCGCCGAGGTTCGAGATCACACGGCCGGTGCCGCGGCAGGCCATACACTCCCGCGGCTCATGGGACTCCTCGCCCGGACCCCCGCTGTCGACCTCTTCGCTTGCCACCGGCCGATGAGACTAGCGTTCCGGCGATGAGATCCGCCGCCCGGAGGTGGGACTGGGCTGTGGTTGGGGCGCTGACAGCAGCAGCAGCGCTGCTGCGCTCGTGGTCGCTCTCGAAGGTCTCGCCGGACCCGTTCTACGACGCTGCCGTACGCAGCATGACGCTGTCGCTGCACAACTTCTTCTTCGGCGCCTTCGAGCCGGGCGGGAGCGTGTCGATCGACAAGCCGCCCGTCGACCTGTGGCTGCAGGTGGCGAGCGTGAAGCTGTTCGGGTTCTCCTCCACCACCCTGAAGATCCCGGAGGTGGTGGCCGGGACCCTGTCGGTGCCGCTGCTGTTCGCCGCGGTCAGGCGGATGTGGTCGCGCGGCGCGGGGATCGCCGCCGCTGCCGCGATGGCGATCCTCCCGATCGAGGTGATCACCGCGCGCAGCGACACGATGGACGCGGTGATGATGGCGCTCGTCGTCGTCGCGCTGCTGCTGCTGGTGCGCGCGGTGGAGACCGACCGCACCGGGTGGCTGCTCGGAGCCGCCGCCGCGCTCGGCCTCGCGTTCAACGTGAAGCTGCTGGAGTCGCTGGTCGCCCTTCCGGGCCTGCTCGTGTTCGCCTACGCCGGTCTGCGCGGCACGCACCCCCGGCGAGTTCTGCGCGTCCTCGCGGCGGGCGCCGTGTTCGTCGTGGTGTCGCTGTCCTGGCTCACCGCCACGCTCGTCGTCCCCAAGAGCGAACGCCCGTGGGCGATCGGCTCGACGAACGGCAGCGCGTGGAACGCCGCGTTCGTGTTCAACGGCACCGAACGGCTCAGCGGCAGGTCGCCCGAACCGGGCGGGAGCGTGTTCCAGCCGGGGCACCACTACCGCGAAGCCACGCAGGAACAGCGCAACGACATCCCGATCGTGCCCCCGTCCGCAACGCGGCTGCTCGAGCGCATCGGGCCGCTGTCGGGCCAGCGGCTCGGGATCGAGCTGCTGCTGGCGCTGCTCCTGGGGCTGCCCGCGTTCGCCCTCTCGCTGCGCGGCGGATCCGCCGCGCGCGAGCGCGAGGAGGCGACCGCTCACGACGCGCGCGACCCCGTCGCGGTGGTGCGGATGCGTCGCGCGAGCGCCGCGGGGCTGATCGTGTGGCTGGCATGCGGCATCGTGCTGTTCAGCCACATGGCCCGCCTGCACCCGCGATACGTGGAGGGCTTCACGCCCGCGGTCGCCGCCACGCTCGGGATCGGCGTGGCGTGGGCGACCACCACCCGCGGCTGGGCGCGCCTGGCGGTGCTGGGCGCTTCGCTCGCGGTCACCGTGTACTACACCGAGCGCCTGCTCTACGGGACGCCCGCCACGTGGTGGATCGTGTTGCTGGCGGCGCTCGCGGGCGGCGCGCTCGCGCTGGTGGGCCAGGTGGTTCTCGGAGGCCCCAAGGTGCGCGAGCCCGCTGCGCTCGCCGGCGCGGCAACGCTCGTGCTCGTCCTGGTCGCGGTGCTCGCGGTGCCCCTGGGCGCTGACGTGACGGCGATCGAAGAACACACCACCGACGCGGGCTACGTCGGCGCGCTGCCGAGCGAAGAGCAGCGTCTCGTCAGCGCCTACCTGCGCGAGCACCAGGGCAGCGCGCGCTACCAGGTCGCAGCGGAGTCCGCCACGCAGATCGGGTCGCTGATCGTCCAGGATGCGCTTCCGATCGTCGTGCTGACCACGTACAACGGACAGGTGTTCACGAACGTGCCCGAACTGCAGCAGCTCGTGGCGGAGGGCAAGGTGCGCTACGCGTTCCTGAACACGTACTGCCCGAAACGCGCCTCGCCGACCAACGCGGCGTGCTCCGCGCCCGCGCGCTGGGTGCGCGCGCACGCCACCGACGTCTCGCGCGAGGCGGGGCTCTCCCAGCACAAGGTGCTCTACCTGCTCCCGGGAGCGCCCGTCGCGCCGCCCGCGACCGGCGCCGGCGGAGCGCCGCCCGCATGAGCTCGGCCA